>JAHJVF010000406.1 GCA_018828505.1 Bacteroidota bacterium
ATTTTAAAAATATTTTATATTCTTTCAATTATCTGTGAATTGACTACTTCACCTTTGAACCAATCCGCAGAAAATTTTTTAACCATTTTGGCATCAAAATCTTTGCAAGAAAAAATATTTATATAAACATTCTTTAACAAATCTAAAGTATGAATGGTAATATTACTAGTGAGTATAAACTGGACTGCCGTAGTACCTTTAGTATGCGGTTCTTTTTGTTGGAATTCTGGCTCAAGTCCATAATCATCCCACCAACACAATTTTTCCGCTTTCATATCTATCTGTTCACATAAAAGCTTAAAATATTTTCTAATACTATTCCTAGTGAAAGTGGACGAATCACAGTTGTGTAAATCCAGTATAAGTTCTTTACCGTATGAAGACATACCCTTCATCTAACTACATTCTTTATTTTATTAATCATTTGCTATATATGGTCCCAATCCAACTTTTCTAAAATATGCTCTGCGAAATCCTATAAAAGATTTTTCTGACTTTGAAGATGTTTGTAATTTTATTTCTTTTTCAGTTTTTTCTAATAGACCAGATGAGTCCATTCCGAGATCCTTCATATATACGGCTGCGTGCATCGTCTTTGCTATACCTTCCAGTGTAAGCAAATCTCCTGCTCTCTCCTCTGGAAGCCTATCTTCATTTATGCCTGTGATTTCAATCGTCTTTTTACCTCTATCCTCAACATCTTTTTCAGTTTGAACTGCTTTGACAAATAGATTATTACTATCCTGCCAATCAAAGCGTATGAATACTTCTGGGTCCTCATCAAATGGATTGATTAAGATGGGTTTTTCCTTATCTAATGAATCTTTTTCTTCAAAAGCTCTCTGTGATGATGGTAATAATGGAAATTTATTTTTTTTATAATCCTCGTTGCACGGTTTGCACGAGTATAAATAATTTTCCCACACATAAGCTAACCACCAATAACCGTAATGATCTGGTTCCTCTTCAACCTTAGCTTTGGGCCTAAAATGTTCCAAGTCAGACTCTCTCTTTAATCCTCTGCTACGTTCACAATAACAGCATCTATAATTCTGATGTTTCCATAATTCTCTTCTGGCATCAGGTATCCAATGGGAGGGGAAGTCATTTGGATTCGAGGTTGAGGGTTTTTGCCCCGATTTGACTTTTTGGGCAATTAAATTCTTTGTGTTTTCGACCTTTTCAGCGCTTAAGGAAGTTGGAGCTATGGGTCTTGGATTAAACTTTATCATTTATTATTGGGTGGAAGTTTTTCATTAAGTTTTTCGAGTGTTTCTTTCAATTCTCTTTGCAGTTTTCTATCTGATTCGGTTTCTCCTGCTTCTGGAATATCTGATTCTAATTGTTTCTTTAAATCTAAAAAAATTTTATTTTCTTCTTCTGTCCTAGTCTCTATCATAAATAACTTTTTAAATTTAATCATTTTGTCACCAGTCTCACCACTTCTAGCAATTGAAAGATTAAAAGCACTTGAAGTCAATATTTGGTCAACTCGATACCCTTTGTAATTTGACGAGTCTATAGTTCTGTCAACCACTTTGTTGATTACATTAGGATCAAATGCTAATTCAATTATTTTAGCTTCTTCCTGATCAGCAGTGCCTAATGCGATGATGGGTGAATGTGTAGTAATTATTATTTGAACTTTTGGGAATTGTTTTTTTAATCTGTCTACAATATATCTTTGCCATTTCGGATGTAAATGTGTCTCTAGCTCATCAATGAGTAAAATTCCTTCTATTTCAGTTGATTTTGAAGAGAGTTTATCTGCAATTATTGCCCATCCAAAAAAATCTACTATCCATTGAGTTGTACTTCTGTATCCATCACTTAGGTCATTAATTCTGAATCTTCCCCAGGGACCAGTTATAAACATCCCTTTAAGAGTAAACTCAATTTCACTTCCTTCTAGCATTAAAATGTTCAATAATTTGTCGGTTAATAATGATCTAAAAGCTTCATTTTGTCTTAATAAAATAGTCTCCGGATTTTGAAGATCCGAGTTATTATTGAAAAGAGTATAAACAGCTTCCAATGGCTTGTAATTTTCAAATGCATCTCCACCCCCATCTCTAATATGCACACCATAACCACAGAAGAATATATCTTTCCACGGCGTTATCGAATCTGAAATTTTTTGTCTTAATTTTTCTGGACTTTCAAGATTATCCTTTGTGATATTTGTAGTTATTGTTTCTATCTTGCCAGAAGAATTATTTTTCAGCTCTATTTTTATATAGCCTTCTATTTCACCCTTCCTAAGAAATTCACCTGCGGGCTCTTTCATTAAAGCCCCTGCACTAGTTTCATCGCAGAGTCCCATAGCAATACATCTAAGAATCGTAGATTTTCCTACTGCATTATCACCTAAGATGGTTGTCCATAGTATAAATTGATTATCTTTTTCAAGATCTATTGTCAAATCTTCAAAACATCTAATATTATGTAATTCGATCTTACTTAAATACATTTTAACACTTCATTATTTTGTTTTAGTTAATTGTTCCACTATTTCCTTTTTCACTTTCCCAAATCTCCCTTCGCCCTTTAACCTCTCACAAGCAGCCCCTCTCACACAAATAACATCTACGCCAGTTCCCCAAAGTGCTAGTAATTGTTCTTTGGTAATACTTCCTGCAAGCCAAGCTTCTTTTCCTACCTTGTGCAAGTCATTTACAAACTTTTTCAATTCTTTAATCGTGTAATAATCTAACAAACCTTTGCCTATGTCTTTTTTAAAAGTATCTATAAGAAGACCATCACAGTTAATTTCTTTAACTAATTTTGGACCCTCTCTCAGAGGATCAAATAATTTCGAATATTTATTTTCCGGGAAAACCGCAGGATAAACTTTCCTTTTGGGGAACCAATGTTTAACCGTTCTTACTAAACTATTTCCAAGAGATACTGCTTCATCATAATCTAATCCTGCAAAGCCGAGTTTTACATAATCGGCACCTGCGAGTGCTACACCTAATGCAGCCTGGCATGAGTTGCTTCTTACATTCTGCTTTTCCCCAATGTTAGTTGATATCGGGATTTTCTTAAATCCATTTTTATCAAGCTTATCACGGACGGCTTTAATATTAAGCGGGTAAGGTGTTCCTAAAGCAGAGGCAGGAAATTCAACATCAGCGATATGCGCTCCTCCTTTAACTGCTTCAAGAGCTTCAATTGATCCTCTTACACTTACAAGTAATCGTCCCATAAAATTATTATAGATCTCCAGAATTTTGTTTTATATACA
>JAHJVF010000407.1 GCA_018828505.1 Bacteroidota bacterium
ATAAATAGAGCTTTGCATGGAGTGGATGTTTCAAAAATAATTTTACAATAACTTTTCCTTCACTGATCTGCTTAGAAAGTTTTTTTAATCCAATTTCATCAGCTTCTGTAGGGATTCCTCGCGTCAGTTGTTCTCTGAAATGTTGGGCAAGCTCTTTTTTAAGTTGATTTGCTTTTTTATTGTCGATGATCTCCTCGTCTAATTGAGAAAAGTATCTGTAAAGAATTTCGTGTGGTGGGATATGCATCCCAATTAACAATCTGCAACAATTATTTTCTCCCCCAGCCCAACGATCAATGTAATCGGTGACTTGCTTCCAGCCCCGTAGATTAAAGTACCCTACACAAAAATCGGAACGATGAGATAATTCGAGTGTATTTATTAATCCTTCAGCGAACTGATTCTGAATATTATCATAGATGTTCGGCATTGATCTTCCAACTTTATCGCAAAGTTACTTTCAAGAATGCCATATATCAAATTTATTTTTGAATTGAGCAGAATATTTATAAGGAGTTTAGGTTTTAATTTCGGATTAGTTTTCGGAATTTTTTTTTGGTAAAGTGTATCCGTTTGTTCCGGAAGATTAGATTATTCGGAAATCTTAAAATTCTTTACTTAAATAATTTTAGAGAAATACTTTCGGTGTAGATAAATAGATTTATAAAAACTAATTTTTTAATTCATCCAGCTTACAAGGCGGGTGATAGCATCTTTGGCGGGTTGATAATCGGATTTACATTCTAAAGCACGGGTGTAATATCCAATCGCTTCGTTCCATTCCCCTTTCTTTTCCATGATCTTACCCAGATTATAGTATGGATATTGCTTCGATTCGTATCGTTTAGCTTGCAGAGCTGATTCCAACCAATAGATTGCTTCTTCATAGTGTCCTAATGCGATTAAATAAACTCCAATGTCGTTGTACGGATTTCCAAAATCTTTATCTAATTCAATTGCTTTTTTGCACTCATCAATTGCATTCTCATAATCGCCGCGAAAGCTGTACGTCCAGCCAAGGAAAGTGTAAGCCTCAGCAGTAGGATGCAATTGAATGGACATCTGATAAGTGTTTATAGCTTCATCAAGGTCTCCTCTCATCTGAAGCTCATACGCTCGCTGGAATAGCTGGCTTGCTCTTTTTATGTTTTCGTTGAAATCCATGACGCGTCAATTTCTAATTCATTCTACTGGTGAAAATATAACAAGTTTCTAAATTAAATTCGAATTAAAAATCTTTCCTAAGATGATTTTTTATTTACATGACATCAAATTAGCGGAAAAGTCAATTGTTTCGCTTTTTTCGTCTCTTAATCTTAAAATCGGATGATTTCGGCAATTTTTTAGGGAGATATAGGTATAAGTCTTCGAGTTTGATCAATTTTCTTTTGGATGTTGCGAGCAGTTTTTGCCTTTCGCGGTAAAGTTGTCCAAAAATTGCAGCAAAAATAAAAATCACTGAACTGATATAAAGCCAAAAAGCAATTATAATTATGAACGTTACGTTTCCATAAATTCTACCATAGTTGACAACGTTCGTGATATAATATCCAAATCCGTACTTCGAAAGTTCAAAAAATAATGTAGCCCAAAAAGCTGAGACGAAATAGACTTTGTGCGGCATCTTTTCGTATGGAATTAATCCAAAAAGAACGTACGCAAGACATAAGGTCAATCCGAATAAGATTACATTGATCAAGTAATGCTCGAAGGAAGAAAGATCAAGCTCATGAAATATCCAGGCATCAGCAAAGACTGTCTTTCCAATTTGAAATATGGGACTTAACATAACGATAAAAGAAAAGAAAACAATTGTAAGCAAAACCATTCCGAGATCACGGAGCTTTGCGATCAAAGCACTTTTATCTTTTTTTATTCCATATATATCGTTCAAAATGGTTCTTATTGTAGAAAACAATCCGCTGCAGGTAAGAAATAATCCGATCGTTCCAAGAATTCCGACGAGCGTTTTAAATTCAATGAACTCGTCCACGCGCTCAAAAATGATTTCCCGGATCTGATCGGTATATGCCGTATATGGTATTAGCTTATCAAGAAAAAGATTGATCTGAAAATAAATATCCTGTGATTCGAGCACATTACCGAGATAAGAAAAAATTATCAGCACAAAAGGTATGATACAAAGAATGATGTTAAAGGTTAGCGCAGAAGCATAAAGAAATACATGATGTTCATCAGCCTTATGATAGGTTCCGATTGAGTAGAATTTGATCCATCCACTAATTCCCTTCCAAAATGGAAGTTTGGGAGTTTTTGTTTCTCCAGCTTTCTGATTCATCTGGTATTATGACATCAACTTAGTTATTGAATTAAAATATACATCCGAAATCTCTTTTATAGATAAACGAATTTTATCATTAATTTCGAGTGCCTCTCCTTGAACTACTCCGATTTTCTCGAATGGGATTTCCTTTTTCTTAAGCTCACTTTCTACCATATTTTTATTGTACTCAGAGATCGAGATTAAAATTCTTGATTGACTTTCTGAAAATAGAAAATAATCCATTCTGAAGGAAGGAATAAAACTTATTTTAGCTCCGAAAGTTTTTTCGGGATTCATCACACATGATTCAGCAACCGCAGCTGCTAAACCGCCATCACTCAGATCGTGCGCCGAAACAATTAAACCATTTTTAATAAGATTTAACAATGCATGTTGAAGCTTCTTCTCAAAATTCAAATCAATGTATGGTGGTGAACCGGCAATTTTGTTGTGAATTACTTTCAAAAATTCTGACCCTCCAATTTCCTGCTTTGTTGTTCCGAGTAAATAAATCAGATCTCCTTCATTTTGAAAATAAGAACGAGTTACATGATTAATATCATCAATCAGTCCGAGCATTCCGATTACCGGAGTTGGATAAACAGCTTTGGTCGGACTTTCGTTATAAAAACTCACATTCCCGCCAGTAACAGGAGTTTCGATAACTCTGCATGCTTCACCGATCCCTTCAATTGCTTCTTTGAACTGCCAGTAAATTTCCGGTTTGTACGGATTTCCAAAGTTCAAACAATTTGTAATTGCAATCGGCAAAGCCCCGGAACAAGCTACGTTTCGAGCAGACTCCGCAACGGCTATCATTGCGCCGAGTTTTGGGTTTAAATAAACGTAACGTCCGTTACAATCTGTTTTGAGAGCAAGAGCTTTATTCGTTTTTTTTATTCTTATTACTGCGGTATCACAACCTGGAGTTATAACAGTATTCGTCCCTACAGTGTAATCATATTGCTGATAAACCCAAGATTTATTTGCGATGTTCGGTGATGATAAGATTTTAAGTAAAACAGAATTAAGATCTGCTTGCTCAGGAAGATTCCCTACATCGAATTTATTGATTTCATCTATGTATTCAGGCTTTCGAGATTCACGATAATAAACCGGTGCGCCGCCGCCCAATACAAGCGAAGATGCAGGGACTACTGCTTTTAATTCGTCATGCTGATAAAAATATAATTTATCTTCATCAATGATTTCTCCTATCTGAACACAATTTAAATCCCACTTATTGAAAATTTGTTTGAGCTTTTCTTCATTGCCTTTTTTGCAAACGACCAGCATTCTTTCTTGCGATTCTGAAAGTAAAATCTCGTAAGCACTCATTCCATCTTCACGCAACGGTACAAGATCAAGATTTATTTTCATTCCGGATTTTCCTCTTGCGCTCATCTCAGATGTTGAACAGATAATTCCGGCCGCTCCCATATCCTGAATACCAACTATCAAATCTTCTTTGATAACTTCCAATGTAGCTTCAAGTAAAAGTTTTTCGGCGAATGGATCTCCCACTTGTACATTGGAACGCCGAGACTCAGATTCTTCGGATAATTCTTCTGAAGCAAACGTTGCACCGTGAATTCCATCCCGCCCGGTAGAAGAACCAACAATAAAAACCGGATTCCCTTTTCCCTTCGCGATTGCACGTGCAATTCGGTCGGATTTCACAATTCCAACAGCCATTGCATTAACTAAGCAATTATCTTGATATGAATCCTCGAAATAAATTTCACCTGCGACAGTTGGGACGCCAAAACAATTACCATAATCTCCAATTCCTCGTACGACTCCGTCAAATAGAAATTTGGTTCTTTGATTATCCAATTCACCAAACCGCAGAGAATCAAGAGCCGCAATTGGTCTCGCTCCCATTGTAAAAATATCTCGCAAAATTCCTCCCACACCGGTAGCCGCACCCTGATATGGCTCAACCGCAGAGGGATGATTGTGACTTTCAATTTTAAACGCTACTGCAAGACCATCCCCAATATCAACTAAACCCGCATTTTCTTCCCCGGCTTGAACAAGTAGACGTTCTCCCTCGCGAGGTAATGTTTTCAATAACGCAATGGAATTTTTATAACTGCAATGCTCGCTCCACATCACGCTGTAAATTCCAAGTTCAGTGTAGTTCGGTTCACGTCCGAGAATCTCGAAGATTCGATAATATTCTTCTTCGAGAAGTCCGTGTTGAAGTGCAAGCTGAAGTGTTATCTTTGGTTCTTTCATAGTTTTAATAGTTAGGCTGCAGTAGCAGAAGCAGTTGCAGTCAATTATAGATTCTTTTTGGGTATGAATTTTTCAGGGTGGTCAGCCATACTTCCAAGCATTTTGCCAATTTCCTCATATTGTTCAACTAACTTTTTAGAAACTTCCAATTTTATATACTCACAATCTGTGGCAAAATCTAACCACACAATAGTTTCACTTGCTTCCCCATCTGCATCAGATATTTTGCTCGTAAAATTTTTAGGATATCTTCTTTTTCGATAAGCTTCAGCTATGTTTGTACAGATGGATCTCGAGGATTTTCTTATTTGATCTGTTAGAGAATAAGTTTCTTCTTTTGGAAAAGATTTCGATAATTTGAAAATCTCAATCGCTAGAGTATACGCCAATTGATTCACCCCGTGAAATAAAATTTTCTTGTAAAAAAATTTCTTTTAAAGTTAGAAAAAATTTCACGGGGTAAACCTTCAGATCTTTAAACCCGCCATTCATTTAATTATCCTCTTAATTTTTATTTAAAGCAAACTTTTATTCCAATTTACTGCTACTGCAACTTCCACTGCCGCTGCCACTTACTTTGGTATCTCCAAAAATTCCTTGAAAACCTTAAACAACTCATAAGTTGCGATCAAATCTTTACTGCAATATTCTGCAATTTCTTTAAATTTCTTTTCCGCAAACATCTCATTAATATTATGTCCGGTAACTTCACCTCGTTTAGGGCTTCCAATTCCAAACGCTTTACAGTAAAAATCTAAATTGTATTTTCTAACAAGTCCGTAAAATGTAAACTGCTCCAAAAGATCACAATGGATTTTTGAATCATATCTGTAAGGTATGAGATTTTTTGTCGGTTTTATTCTTAAAATAGCTGAGCGCAAATGCAAAAAGGGTGCGTCAAAGCCCCGCCCATTGAAAGTGACGAATTGATCATATTTTTCTATCGTTTTCCAAAAAGTCTCAATTATCACTTTCTCATCATCTGAACGAAAGGTGAAATGTTCATCTTCAGATTTGAACTCCTCCCTATTCTCAGATTGGAATAATATCAATCCTTTTCCCCTTTCAACATCAAACATGCCTATCGTAACGATTTGAGCGGTTAGGGCACTGAGATTCAGGTAGCGGATAACTTCATCTTTTTTGATCCTTCTTTTTTCTTCACTCTCCTCCATCTCAGCGAATCTCATTAAGTACTCGCGTTGAAAATCATCAAACGACTCAAAAGGATAACCGACTGTCTCGATATCGAAAATTAGTGTCTTCATCATTTTTAAATTAGAACATTGCCGAAATGATAAATCAAATTATTTGTCCCTAAATAAATCTTTGAGTAGATATCCATATAATTTGGACTAGATACAATTTTAATTTTGAGTAAATATAATAAATAGCCGCACAAATTCTTAATCACTGGAGAGCCAAACAATTTAGAAAATATTACCTGAACGAAGTCGAGCGATTGATTATTAACTGAAGTACTCAGAATCACCTATTTGTCATATTGAGCGAAGCGAAATATCTAAAAACGCTTGAAATTGGAGCCTAAGATTCTTCATCCGCCGAGGCGGATTCAGAATGACCATTCTGTGTAACTCCAATAATTAAAAAATCATCAAACGGTTTGAAGATGACCGAGTTAAAATCCAAAAATAAAATTGTATAAACTAAATATTCTCCATCTTCATTTTGCTTGTCGTACCATTGCCTCAATTTCATCCCAATTACTTTCTGTAATTTGCTCGAGCATATTGAATTGCCCAGCTCCCTTTATCCATTCACCTCCATCGAGCGTAATAACTTCTCCATTCACAAATGCAGAATAATCGGAAATCAGATAAGCAGCTAAATTAGCTAATTCTTGATGATCCCCAACCCTACCAACTGGTATTTTTTTAGTCAAATCCAATTTCTTTTGCAAATCTTTTGGGAACAATCGGTCCCAAGCACCTTTGGTCGGAAAAGCACCTGGAGCAATTGCATTAAAACGAATCCCATACTTTGCCCACTCAACCGCAAGCGATCGTGTCATTACCAGAACTCCGGCTTTTGAAATTGCAGAAGGGACAACAAATGCTGAGCCGGTTGTTGCATAAGTTGTTACTATATTTAACACCGATGCTTTTTGTTTATTTTTAATCCAGTGCTTACCGAATGCTAAAGTGCAATTATACGTTCCTTTTAGAACTATATTCACGATTATATCAAAAGCTCGATTCGAGAGTCTCTCAGTTGGACTTATAAAATTTCCTGCGGCGTTATTAACTAAGCCGTCAACTTTTCTAAATTTTTTCAAACTTGTTGATAAAAGTTCTTCTACTTGTTCATATTTGGAAACATCACATTGTACGGGCAGAATAGTTCTTTTAGTAAGTGAAGTTAATTCTTCCGCAGTTTTTTCAAGAACATCAAGCTTTCGGCTTGCAATAATTAAGTCTGCCCCCAGTTCAGAAAAATATTTTCCCATTGATTTGCCGAGACCGGTTCCCCCACCCGTGATTAAAATAACTTTTCCATTTAACGAGCCTTCTTTCAACATTGGTTGAGTATAAATTGGTTCAGACATATTTATTCCTCATTGTTTAATATTAGCTGTGATTATTTTTTAACAAAATTTTATATTTAAGTATGACTAACAGCAAGATAATATATTCAAATCGTCCGCTTCAATACCCATATAAAAAATTGGTATAATAAAACAGAGTCTGCCTCCAAAGTTATGTTTTCTCGATACTCCCGACAAGGGTTAATAATAGCTTGTCGGGAACTCGAAAACCTGAAGAAAAAGGCGGGTCCTCGAGTCGTCCCGATTTATCGCATTGGCGTCAACCTAATTTCATATTATGATTTTATTTTTTTATATAAACATTTATTCTAAAATAGGTTAGAAAAATCTCCATAGCTCTTATTCATCCTCCCCGCCTGCCTCGTCGCTATTTGTGTGGCGGGCAGGTACGAGGATGTTTGTTGTGTGTTTCTTTCGTTCTACTACAATAATTGAACATCTACGATGTTCCATTAACAATGACCTCGTAGAGGTCACATTCTTGTAGCAAAAAAAATCAAAAAATCCTCAATAATCCTCGTAGAGGATTAACAAGGGTTGAAGGGATGTCGAAGTTATGAGATTTTAATGAGCTAGTGAGAAAAAAATTTTATAAAACTAATTGTTAAGTTGACGCTAAGCGATTTATCGGGATGTAACGAGAGAATCATTTGAGCCGGCCTGATTCCTTTATTTTCTAAACTTGAAAAGGAATGATAAAAAGTAATGTCAAAAAGTCCGACCGACTTCAAATAGTCATTGTGCCCGAAACTATCAACAAGAGTTCCTCAACTTTCGAAACCAAGTTTTCAAAACAGATATAGTGAACTAATAACAATAACCGTTTGCTTCAATTAATCTGTTGGCAATGTTTCGTCTCAACTCGGTTGTGTTTAATGGGTCGAGTTTAGTGAATCGTTTTAACCCAAGCATCAATAATTTCAATTCATCACCATCTGCAAAGGTTGTAATTGCGTTCTTACCGTACAAATTAATTTTATCGAGTGCATCGTTGACGTAAACCTTCGTCATTTCTTCGTAGGGTAGAACTTCATTTTGGTTTTTAAGAGATGCCAGTTTCATAGTGCGTAGAATTGCAGATTCTGCTGTGAAAACCTCAATGAGCATATTGGTTATGTTCATTATAATTTCCTGCTCCTCTGCAAGCTTCTGCATAAACTTTTGAACAGCCGACCCAGCAATTATCAGTATAGCTTTCTTTGCCCTTTTAATTGCTGCAAGTTCTTTTGAAAGAAGTCCCCCTTCAGTATCGTCAACAGTGGGAACGGACATCAATTCTTTCTGAATTGCTAATGCCGGACCCATCAAGTTCAATCGCCCCTTTAGTGATCTTTTGACTAACATATCAACCGTGAGTAAACGATTGATCTCATTTGTACCTTCAAATATTCTGTTAATACGCGAATCGCGATAGGCTCTCGCAGCAGGATATTCTTCAGAATAACCATAACCGCCGTGAATTTGAACGGTTTCATCCACAATGTAATCTAACATTTCTGAGCCAAATACTTTCAGTATTGCCGATTCAATCGCATATTCTTCAGCAGCAGTGATGAGGGCTTCGCTGTAACTTGATCCTTTCTCGATCAATTCTTTTACTTTTCTACTAATCAATCCACTGGTTCTTAATGTTGCAGACTCCGAAACAAATATCCTAATTGCTTGCTCAGCTAATTTATATTTGATTGCTCCAAAGCTGGAAATGGGTTTTTCAAATTGATGACGCTCATTTGCATATCGAACTGCAACGGATGAAAATCTCTTAGCTCCGCCTGTTGTCATTGCACATAATTTAAATCTTCCGATATTTAAAATATTAAAAGCGATGTAATGTCCTTTTCCTATTTCACCGAGAACATTTTCGACAGGGACTTTAACATTGTCGAGAAAGATTGCACGCGTTGATGAACCTTTGATCCCTAATTTATTTTCTTCTTCTCCCTTAGTTAAACCTTCCGAATTAATATCGATGATGAAGCAAGTAAATTTATTTCCATCGACTTGTGCGAAAGTGATAAGTATATCGGCAAAGCCACCATTAGTGATCCACATTTTCTGCCCATTAAGTATATAGTGCTTTTTGTCTGTAGTGAGCTTTGCGGTGGTTTTTGCAGACAAAGCATCAGAACCTGAAGTTGGTTCAGTTAAACAATAAGCTGATAGCAATTCACCGGTGGCAAGTTTCGGGAGATATCTTGCTTTCTGTTCATCGTTTCCATAGTAAAGTATGGGCAGAGTTCCAATACCGGTATGTGCGGCGAATGATACTCCATAAGAATAGCTTGCCCCCATTTCCATTGCAATGAAAGTGTTTGTATTAAAATCTTCACCAAGACCGCCGTATTCTTCCGGTAGTGAAGTTCCTAATAGTCCAAGTTCGCCAGCTTTTCTGAGTAAACTAACCGTCAAACCTTCTTCTTGTTTATCGATGGAATCGAGTTTGGGCCAAATTTCTTTTTCAACAAAATCCCGAGTGGTTTCAGCCATCATTTTTTGTTCTTCGGTAATTTCTTCAGGGATGAAGATATCTTTAGGATCAGTTTCCTTAATTAAAAACTCTCCCCCTTTTAATACTTCTGATGATGAATTTTGATTAGACATAATCTTTCTGCCTATTTATTTAAAACAACTTATGAAATATTTATTTGTAATTGCTTTGTTATCGAATTAGGGCTAGATAAAACGAGAATTTTATGCCACCAAAGCACCAAGACACTAAGAAACACCAAGAATTCATTCGTGTAATTTTGTGTCATTGTGTCTTTGTGGCGATTATCTATATTATCTATTACTAACAATTTAGCTAGCTATTTTAATTTGGTTAACTAAGATTTTCGAAAATTGCTGCTACGCCCTGCCCACCTCCAATGCAGGCAGTAAGGAGACCGAATTTTTTCTTTCTTCTTATTAATTCATTCAGTATTTGCACAGTTAATTTCGCACCGGTACATCCAAGCGGATGCCCGAGTGCAATGGCTCCACCATTCACATTAAGAATTTCTTGATTCAGATCCAGAGTTCGTATTACTGAAAGAGCTTGTGCCGCAAATGCTTCGTTCAACTCAATAAGATCAATTTGATTTAAATTCATACCGATTTTTTTCAAAGCTTTTGGAACAGCTTCGACCGGACCGATTCCCATTATGCGCGGGTCAACTCCAGCTAAAGCATACGAGACCAATCTTGCCATTGGTTTTAACTTAAGCTCTTTTACCATTTCCTCAGACATAACGAGAACAAATGCCGCTCCATCTGAAGTTTGTGAAGCATTTCCAGCTGTTACAGTTCCATCTTTTGCAAATACTGGTTTTAATTTAGCAAGTGCTTCTAATGTTGTATCTGCACGTGGACCTTCATCTGTATCAACAATGAATTGTTTTTCTTTTTTCTTATTATTCTCTATATAGATTTCCTTAACTTCAATCGGTACTATTTCATTTTTGAAATATCCATTCTTGATCGCGTTAACCGCTTTCATATGAGAATGATATGAGAATTCATCCTGATCTTCGCGCGAAATTTTATAATCTCTTACAATTTCTTCTGCAGTTAATCCCATTCCCAAATAAAATTCAGGATGTTCGACTGCAATGTTATAATTAGGTGCGAGTTTCCATCCGGTTACGGGAACTGTCGACATTGATTCTGCCCCGCCGGCAATTATGCAATCTGCCATTCCGGATCGAATGCGTGAAACAGCAATGGCAATCGTTTCAACTCCGGAGGCGCAATATCGGTTAACTGTCATTCCGGGAACTTCCTGTGGTAAACACTGCAATGCTATCATTCTCCCCATTTGTAAACCCTGCTCAGCTTCAGGAACAGCATTCCCAACAATTAGATCGTCTATCCTTTTTGGGTCCAGCTGGGGAACAGATTTTAAGAGATGAGTAATAACTTCTTTTGCTAACTCATCTGATCTTACAGAACGGAAGCCTCCCCTTTTGGCTTTTCCGACTGCTGTTCGAAATCCGGTTACGATGTATGCTTCTTTCATAATTTTTCTTCTAATAATTGTTATTCAATAAAATTAATGAGCCTACTCTAATGCGAATGCATGCCTTCGGCAAAAGGTCGTTTTAAGGATTTTCTCCGTCAGCTGACGGATTGGTTTTGGACGATCCGCCGAAGGCGGATTGTTTCATCAATTATACCTTTTTAGCTACACTTCATCCCGACAAGTCGGGATTTCGTGTAGTGAAGATTCGGCTCATTAATATGAAAATAATTTTTCAAAAAATTCCTTTCATCCTTTCATATCATCAGTTTCGTAGAGGGCTGCCGGTTGTTAGAATGGATTGGATCCTCTCTAATGTTTTCTTTTCACCGATCAAGCTTAAAAATGCTTCTCTCTCGAGATCCAATAAATACTTTTCCGATACTAATGTTTCTTGAGTTAAATCACCCCCGCACATAATATATGCTAACTTTTCAACTATCTTTTTATCGTGATCAGAAATATAATTTGCTCTTCTGAATGAATACGCACCAACCAATAATATCGAAAGTGCTGATCTGCCTAAAACTTTTATATCTTCCCTTGGCAGTGATTGAGAATATCCTTTACCAGATAAGCTTAAAACTGATTCCTTGGCATCAAAGATTACTTTATTTGGATTTATGGTTACATGGTCTCTACCATATTTAAAAATATCAAGATCAAAAGCTTCATAAGCTGAAGTTGCAACTGTGGCTTGTGCGATGTTCAAAAAACGACGTTGTAACTCCGGAAACTCAACTAATCCTTCAGCATAACTATCGGACGCACGTAGCGTCATTTCTTTTGTACCTCCACCGGCAGGAATTATTCCGACACCGACTTCGACTAAACCAATATAAGTTTCAGCAGATGCTTGAACTTTATCAGCGTGCAGACATAATTCGCATCCTCCGCCTAAAGCCAGAGCGTGTGGAGCTGCAACAACCGGAATGCTTGAATATCGAATTCTCATCATCGTATTTTGAAACATTCTCACAGCATAATCGATTTCATCAAATTCCTGTTCTGTTGCAAGCATAAACATCAATGCCAGATTAGCTCCGGCTGAAAAGTTTTGACCATTATTTCCAATTACTAAACCGGTAAAATCATTTTCTGCAATCTCAATGGATTTATTTATTGCTTCCAGAATTTCTGTTCCGATTGTATTCATTTTGGTTTGAAATTCAAGATTGAGAACGCCATCTCCAAGATCGTGCAATGTTGCACCAGTGTTTTGCCAAACTGGTTTGTTCGCTCTTAGATTGTTGAGTATAATAAAATCGCTTTTCCCAGGGATTTCTTTATAGGAGAGTGAGTTCAAATCAAAATATCTTTTCCTGCCATTCTCAAGTTTATAGAATGATGTAGATCCTTTAGCGAGCATTTCCTTGACCCAAGGGGCTGGTGTAAGATTGCTTTCTTCCATTTCCTTGACAATCTTTTGAACACCTAAAACATCCCAAGTCTCAAATGGACCAAGCTCCCATCCGAAGCCGGCTCTCATAGCATCATCGATTTTGTACAGATCATCAGTTATTTCAGGGATTCGGTTTGATGCATATTTAAAAATTCGGAATGCGAGCAATCTTAAAAAATCACTTGCTTTATCTTTCCCGCTGTGTAGAACTATCAGACGTTCATCTAAGTTATCGAGTGGACGTGCGGCTGATACAGAAGCAAAGTTCGATTTACCGCTTGGTTTATAATCTAATTTTTCTGTGTCCAATTCAAGGATTACTTTTTGTCCGTCAGCATCTTTTGTTTTTTTGTAAAATCCTTGTCCAGTTTTATCTCCCAACCAATTATTGGACACCATTTTAGTTACATACTCAGGAATCTTGAAAAGCTCTCGCTCTTCATCGTCCGGACAATCTTTGTAAATATTATCTGCAACTTTTACAAGAGTATCAATTCCGACAACATCACAGGTTCTGAATGTGGCCGATTTTGGTTTTCCTGTGAGTGGGCCCGTGAGTGTATCGATCTCTTTGACCGATAACTTCATCTCATCCATTAAGTTGAAAACCACCATCATACTGTACACACCGATTCGGTTAGCAATGAAAGCCGGAGTATCTTTACAAAGAACGGTTGTCTTACCCAAGTAAAGACTACCGTAATTCATTAAAAAATCAACCACGTCTGGTCGTGTTTTCGGAGTTGGAATAATTTCCAAAAGCTGTAAATATCGGGGAGGATTAAATAAATGAGTTCCACAGAAATTTTCAATAAAGTTTTCACTTCTCCCTTCAAGCATCGAATTAATGGGAATACCTGAAGTATTGCTCGTAATTAGAGAGTCTTGTTTTCGATATTGTTCAACTTTTGCGAAGACAGATTTTTTAATTTCAATATTCTCTACGACCACCTCAATGATCCAATCTGCATTTCTGAGCATTTCTAAATCATCGTCAAAGTTTCCGGCAGTGATCCTTGACGAGAATGATTTGTGATATATCGGTGAGGGTTTAGAAGCTAGAGCACTTTTAAGATTTTCGGATGCAATCCTATTTCTGACTTCCTTATCTTGAAGAGTCAGCCCTTTCTTTTTTTCCGATTCGTTGGGTTCTTTTGGAACAATATCAAGCAAATATACTTTGCAACCAATATTTGCAAAATGTGCTGCTATGCGCGATCCCATCACTCCTGAGCCAAGTATGGCAACTTCTTTGATAGTTCTTTTCATAATCCGTTTTAATGTTAGTTAATATTTAAAGTATGTTAATCGCTATAGATTTTTTCAATTAAGTCCTTCTGTTTTTCGAGAATAACTTTTCTCTTTAGTTTTAAGGTTGGAGTTATTTCTTGACTCTCAACAGTCCAATCATCCACCAAAAGTTCAAACTTTTTTATTTGTTCTATTTTTCCGAAACGTTGATTGTATTTTTCTATGTCTTCCCAGGTCCTCTCTTTTACTTTTGGAGAATTAACAACTTCATCTTTTGTTTTCAGATTAAGACGTTTAATTTTCGCCCATTTAAAAATAAAATCAAAGTCAGGTACGATCAATGCGGACGTAAACTTTCTATTCTCACCAATTACCATAATATTTTGGATGAAAAGCGATTCTTTCATTTTATTTTCGATTGGAAGAGGGGCAACAAATTTTCCCCCTGATGTTTTGAAGACTTCCTTCAGGCGATCAGTAATTTTTACAAACTTTCCATCAACCCATTCACCTATATCGCCGGTATGAAACCAGCCATCTTGATCGAAAGCTTTTGATGTAAATTCAGGTTTATTGTAATAACCCGACATCACATTCGGACCTTTAGCAAGAATCTCGCCATTCTCATCAATTTTAATCTGAACATCAGGAATTGGCATGCCGACTGTACCAAAATAATATTCCCCTTCCTTGAAACGATTGCAGGTTAAAACCGGGGATGTTTCTGTAAGACCATAACCTTCTCGGATTGGAATTCCAGCTGCAGAAAAAATTCGGGCAAGTCTCGGTTGTAAAGCCGCGGCTCCACTTATTATCCCCTTTACCTCTCCACCAAGTGCTGCCTTCCATTTTGAAAACACCAATTTCCTTGCGATCCCTAATTGCATCTTATAAAAGAAATTATTTTTCCCTTGCGGGTGATATCGGTTCGCCAGGCCGTGAGACCAACCAAAAATGGACCTCTTAACACCTGTCAATTCCCTTCCCTTATCCATTATCTTATCATAGATTTTCTCCAAGAGTCTCGGCACGGTTGTAAAATAATTTGGTTTTACTTCTGTAAGGTTAACTCCAATTTTATCTATGCTTTCAGCATAATATATAGCACATCCAAGAGTTAGATAATAATAAATTGAGGTGCGTTCGAAAATATGACAGATAGGCAGAAAACTTATACTCTATCTTTCCTTACTTATTGGGATTATTTTTGTCAACGAATTAATATTGCTGATAATGTTTTGATGAGATAAGATTACACCCTTTGGAGTACCCGTTGTACCGGAAGTATAAATCAAAGTTGCTAGATCGGTAGGCAAAATTGAGCTTTCGATTTTTTTCAGTCTCTCTTCAAGTGTATTATCAGCATTTTCTAAAATTTCTTTCCAGTGTTTTTTACCCTCAATTTGATCAAAGGTGTAAATTTCTTTAAGTGATTTAACTTTCGGTCTAACTTTTTCAACTTTTTTATAGATTTCTAAATCTTCCACAAAGACTAATTTTACTTCGGCGTCGTTAAAAATATATTCATAATCTTCTGTGCTCATATTCGGATAGAGAGGTACATCGACACCCCCCATTTGAAGTATTCCCAGATCAACAAAATTCCATTCTGTTCGATTGGTAGAGATTATGGCAAATTTATCACTGGGTTGAAATCCCATTTTCAATAAGCCCAGGCTAAACTTATCAATAATAGTTTTAATTTCTGAAGTACTGAACTTTTGCCACTTTCCATCCTTTTTATCGCACAGGGCATCTTCTCGTGGGTAATTTTCCAACTGATTAGGAATAATGTCTATCAGTCTATTTGGTGTTCCCATATACGCCTCCATCTAAATAAAATTGTTATTGATTAATTTTTTGTAACTATTCAGCACTGATGTTTTTTTGCCACTAAGGCACAAAGGCACTAAGAAACACACCTGTGTGCCGAAACTTAGTTGAACTTAATCACTTCGGTGTGCAGGCACAAAGAACTTATTAGTAAAACTTAGTGTCCGCCTCGGCGGATTGTGTCCCCGCCCCGTTGGATAATCTGTTGGATCACGAAACGAATATTAAAAATGTATATCCAACCTGCCACAAGATAGCTATGTATTGGCAGGCGGGGTGAATGTCTTTGTGGCATATTTTGAATTACAATTTATGTGGCTGCTGAGTAGTTACAATTTTTTGTTTTATAGTAAAATTTTTCCATATAAAAAGCAAGCGAATTTTCGCTAATAACGAATATATGCTGTTATTACCTCTCAGATATTTGTACATTTGCTGAGAATTGTAATAAATTGCAGCTGAATTGAAAGGTAAACAGAATTACATAAAGCTGATCTTTGGTTTGAAGTTGAAACAGCTTCGTCAGGATAAGCAGATGTCTCTCAGCGATTTAGCTGAAAAAGCTAAATTGTCTATCTCCTATTTGAACGAAATTGAAAATGGTAAGAAATATCCAAAAGCTGACAAGATAGCTGCTATTGTAGATGCCTTAGGAATAAGTTATGATGAGCTTGTTTCACTTAAGCTTACAAAAAATCTTGCACCAATCGGAGAACTATTAGAATCGAACATTCTTGAGCAATTACCTTTAGATCATTACGGGATAGATATCTCTAAAATAATAGCTCAGATGTCAAACGCATCTTTCCAATTGAGTGCGTTAGTTTCAACTATGATTGAAATGTCGCGAAGCTCAGAGTTAATCCAAAACACTTTTAGTCGAACCGCACTCAGAACATTTAGAGAGTTTCACGATAATTATTTTACAAACATTGAGGAGGCCGTAGAGAAATTCGTCGAGGAAAATAGAATTGATGCAACTAAACCTTTATCATATAATATGTTGCCCTCGATCCTGATTGATAAGTACAATTATGATTTAAACGAATCCTTACTCAATGATTACGACGAGCTAAATGATTTGCGTGCAGTTGTCGTATCCGGGAAGAAAAATATTTTACTATTAAACTCTAAATTAAATCAGCCACAAAAACTTTTTATCGTGGCAAAAGAACTTGGCTACAACTTTCTGAGCATGAAAAAAAGAAGCTTAATTCATTCGAGTATTAAGCTTGAAACTTTCGATCACCTAATGAATAATTTTTGGGCATCTTACTTTGCTACTGCACTAATTATTAACAAATCCATTTTTATAGGAGACATCGAATTATTTTTTCAATTAGAAAGATGGGATGAAAGAAAACTATTAACACTAATTGATAAATTTCAAACTACTCCTGAAATGTTTTTCCAAAGATTAACGAGCCTCTCCACGAAGTACTTAGGATTGAATAAATTCTTTTTTTTACGGTTCAGCAAAGTAATGGGAACTGACCATTACAATTTGAGTAAAGAACTAAGTTTGAATATTCGTAGAAATCCAGGGGGATATCAAACAACAGAACATTACTGCAGACGATGGATCTCAATCGACACTTTGAAAAAATTAGAAACAGAAATAAATAATAAAAAAGACTTAGATCAAAGAATGACGGGAATTTTACACTCTAAATTTTTCGAATCCGAAGATGAGTTTTTAAGTATTTCGATTGCACAGTCCAATAAGCTTGTTCCAAATAGTTTGTCGAGTGTTACTATTGGTTTTCAGGTAAACGATTCGCTTAAGAAGAAATTTAAATTTTGGAATGATCCTGTTATTCCATACAGAATTGTAAACGACACTTGCGAAATGTGCAGGATCCAAGATTGTCAAGAAAGAGTTTCAAAACCAATCTCTTTAGAAAAAGCAGATAAGATTGCAAGAATGGAAAGATCTCTTAACGAACTCAAGAAG
>JAHJVF010000408.1 GCA_018828505.1 Bacteroidota bacterium
AGAGATTTTCCTTAATGACAAATTTGGGTTAATTCTAATTATTGTAGAACAAAACATCTTTACCGACACTCCTATTGTAAATGTGATAAAATCTATCCTTATAAAGCGGGATGTGATAATCGATTCGTTTTTGTTTGAACATAGTCATGATTTATTTTCAAATAAAACTAGATGAGAATGAAAGATTCCATCCCGACTTGTCGGGATGGAATCTTTTATAATTCCCAAAGTCATTTTACACTCTCCTCAACAATCTTTATCTCTTCTTCGGTTAAACCGTAAAGTTCATAGACGAAAACGGGTTGTTTTCATATTAAATTTCTTACTGACTTGACAAGAAATTGAAAACAGATTAACTTTGCCCTTGACAAGTAAATCCTTATGCGTGGGGCTCCGGAATGGTTCCTCGTAAATAGCGCATAAGGTTTTGTCATTTTAAATAAACAAACCGCTCTCTTCAAAAATCTTTTCCTTAATTATTTTATAGTAGGTATCGTCGCCAAATTCCCGTTTTCTGAAAATCGACCAACAAATAAAATCAACGGCTTGCAAACATTTTTCTTCGCTTGGATATTTAACCTCGATATTCAATTTCACTTTGTGCTTATCTGTTGTTTTTTGCTGCAAGTAGTTCTTGAAATTCTGATTAAGAAATTTATTTGTTTCTCTTTTAGAAGCGATTAAATGAACGACTTTATCTATCGGAATTAATTTCTTTGTATAAACCCGATCTAAAAGTATGTTAGCAACATAGTTATAAAGGACATGTTTTTCGTCTTGAAGTCTTGTGTAAACTTTCAACTTGTTTAAATATATCGATATAACACGAATGTCTTTATCGGCCAATAACTGTAATAGCTTCTTTTTTATTTCCGGTTTTTCCTTATTAGCATGCAGTGTACCAGAATGATGCTTTCTACTTTTCTTTTTTAGGCTTCTAATAATAGTTTTTACGATTTTTTCTATTGGGCGTTTATTTTCTATGAAGAGAAAAGTAATCAAAAAGTTTTTAGAAGTTTTAGACTTCGAAAAGTCAAAACCTAAATCTCCACTTTCATCTAAAAAAATATATGACATAATTCAAAGAATTAAAATGGAGGGTGAAATGAATCCCAAATGATAGTTAAAGATTCTTACGGTCATTTAACACTCTTTTCAATGATTTTTATCTCTTCTTCTGTTAAACCGTAAAGCTCATAAACGAGCTTGTCTATTTGATTGTCAATTTGCGTGATTTGAGAAAAAGATTCCATCTCTTAAAAACTTGTTTGCCTCGCAAAGAGATGGAATCTTTAACTCATAATTATTTAACACCCTCTTCAATAATCTTTATCTCTTCTTCCGTCAAACCGTAAAGCTCGTAAACGAGTTGATAGAATATTAAACTTAATTTTCATTCAGGAACCTCTTTATTGATGGGGACTCACCCTTAACTAATGTTATGTTACTCGTCAGATCTTGTGTTGAACATAAATTCAAACCTTCCAAGTATTTACATAAATAACGTACTAAAACTTTTGATTCTTTGAGACTAGTTGCCAATTCTTGAACTGTGATAATGTCGTGATTATCTAAGAATACTAAAACTGATTTCATAAGTTCATTAAAATCATTTCTTGTAGCTTTTAGATATTCAATAAAACCATATGCCGAAGGATACACAACTGTGAAAGTATCTGGTCCACTGCAAAAGCTTGCCTTAACAAAATTATTTTTGTCTAGAAAACTGATTGATTCAACTACTGTTTCAAATGGTAAATCTATTTCATTTGCCTTTTTCTCTAATGCCTCTACATCTATGTGATAATAATCTGTTTCAATCAAGTACTGACAAATAATCTTCAGTACAATGTTATCTATTTTATTGAGTTGTGGTAGATAGTTATTGTCTATAGTAACATAACGGGGGGATTTACTAATAGGTGGTTTTTTATAAAGATCAAAAATTGAATCAACTATTTCATTCAACTCAGTATCATAGTTTTCTAAATCCTTAATAGTTCTGTGATATATCTCTGATATACATTGAGGTACTTCCACATTATCAATTATAACCGGTATAATTTTATAATTTTTTTCTATTTGTTTAACAACAGCGATTTCAAGTTCCTTAATTACCCATGGTTTATTACTATATTTTGATAGAATAATAATGAAACAAGAAGAATCCTTGATACCCTCATTGAATATTTTTTGAACTAGTCTATCTCCAGGTTTAATTTCCCATGTTGAATACCATGGATCAACTCCTTTTCCGAGTAACTTAGACGCAAATTTTTCAACAAATCTAACTTTGTCCTCACCTGCGTGGCTTATAAAGACTTTTGGATTTACATTATTCATTTATTCTCCCTCAACGATCTTTACCTTTTATTCCGTTAAACCGTAAAGCTCGTAGACGAGTTGGTCTATTTGATTGTCAATTTGCGTGATTTGAGAAAAAGATTCCATCCCGACTTGTCGGGATGGAATCTTTAACTCGCCGTTATTTAACATTCCCTTCTACAATTTTTATCTCTTCTTCTGTTAAACCGTAAAGCTCATAAACGAGCTTGTCTATTTGATTGTCAATTGCTGTGATTTGGCGATGAAAGGTATCTTTTTCAATAGGAGTATTTGCTGCTGATTCTTTTTCGCGTGAGTCTATAATTTGTTTAACTAGTATAACAATTTTGTCATGTACACTTTTTTCATTAATTGATTTGATTATACGAATGGGAATTTTCTCTAAATCTGAAACGAGCACTTTGGGGAATAATCCTTTTTGTGCTTTAGGATTCCTCTTTAAATGAAACCAAGATATTAATCTAGAATTCAATATTGCCAAGATAAAAAAAGGATGAGGAATTTCACTTTCTAATTTAATTGGAATTATATCTCTACTATGGTAAAGTTCCCCTTCATAAAAAGTAGCTATTATCCTTCTATCTTTACCACCTGTAATTTCCTGAACAAGAATTCGTTTCCCTTTAAAATTATTTGGATCTCTAGCAGCTGCAAGCCAAGAACCATATTTAATCCATCTTTTCCCAGTTACTTTTACAAAATATCTACTCAGGTCTCTTCCTACAATCTCAGGCTTCCAATCTTTATTTAATTTTTTCCCCGAATGATATGGTTTTGTTAGAATAGTATCTTTTGTATGTGGTCTACCATTTAAATCAACACCTTTTCCAACCTCATAAGGATTATATCCTGAACAAGGTCTAGCATATTCTTTCAAATTCTTTGAAACATTTTGAATCTTATCAATTAGATGAATTTCATAAGAGTTGGAAAATATACTTATGTAATAATTCAGTTTTATAAATGAATCTTTAGAAAAATTATGAGACAGAATTGGGGTTGTTTTAAATCCAAGTGTATCGTAAATGTCCACTGAAATATTTTGAATTTTAGTATTTGAAATAATAGTTATGAGTGTATTCACCTTTGCATTCTTAAAGACAAATTCTGGTAACCAGCATATTTTTTCTATCGCGTACTTATCGAGTACATATTTACGTAAAGATTTTGCCGACGGAATCGTAAGCCAAGTGACTGGAACAATGTATCCATGCGTCCCATTTTCTTTGAGCAAATTCAGTGATGCTTCATAAAAAAGAAAATAATGTTCAAAACTTCCACCAGAAGAATAATATTTTTTCTTAAAGTAAGGTTTCAAAAATTCATCATGAATTTGATGAAATCCATACGGCGGATTTCCAATAACAACATCAAAACCACCGCCGCTCATAACATCTTTAAACTCTTCATTCCAATCAAAGACGTTTATTCGTATTCGTTCTTCGTCATCAATGAATGGTAATTTTGTCTGATCATAAAAATCCGGACCGATTAATGAATTCCCGCATTTGATATTGTTAGATAGATCGGGCAACGCTCGTTCGTGAAAAAATCTCATTTGAGATGCAAGTGTCTCATCGGTTTCTCCTTCCAAAACTTTTAATAGAAGCGAAAGCTTTGTTACTTCAACTGCTTGCGGATCAATATCAACTCCGTAAATATTATTAAGCAAAATTCGTTTTCGTTCTGCGGTTGTAAGTTTCCATTCGTCATTAGAAGTTTGGTATAACAACCCCTCCCTTGCCCTCCCCTCCCGACAAGTCGGGACAAGTTTTGGCAAAGGGGAGGGTTGGGTGGGGTTCGCTGTATAATATTGTAAATGCCAATCCAATAAGTATTGATATGCCCCTAAAAGAAACGAGCCGCTTCCGCACGCAGGATCGAGGATTCTTAACTTTACAATTTGATTGGGTGTTTTATCTTCAAGCAGTTTTCCAACAGTATTTTTGACAATGTAATCAACAATGTAAGTCGGAGTGTAATAAACACCGCCGGCTTTTTTCACTTCAGGCTTTTCATCGATCTTTGCCTGGTGCGATGGAGTAAGCCGAATTACCTTTCCGAGAAACTGTTCATACACATGACCAAGAATATCAGCAGGCAAAACAGAGAACTCGTACGGACTTTCAGGATAATACAAATTCTTAATAATGTCTTTAAGGGTTTTATCGTCAATTGTAAGTTTGGGAGTGATTATATCAGGAGGCTCGATTCTTCCTTTTTCATCTTCAAAATGAAAGAGTCCGCTGTTATATTTTTCATCAGCCCGGTTGAAGATTTGCATCATTCGTATATAAACATTAACTCCATTTTGAAGAGACATTAACTGTCCATAATCTTCAATTCCTCTATCTTCGCATATGCGAAGGAAGATTATTCTATCGATTGTTTTTTGAACAGCAAAATTAAGTTCACGGTTTGTTAATTTTGGATTACGAATTGCAATATTCTTTGCAAGAATATCTCGCCAATGTTCAATTTCTTTGAGGAATGCATCGTCAACTTCAGCAGTTCCTCTTTTAGCTTTGTTGATCTCGGCATATTTATCGAAAGAACCTTTTAAAACAGAATCTTTGGAAAATACTGAAGCAATTTCTTCCCACTTTTCGACATAATCTTTATAATTGTAATAGTTCACCCGTGCAAAAGATGGCTTATCGTTTTTATTCGGTTTGATCCGGCAGTCGTAAACAGCAAATTCTTCGAAGT
Source organism: Bacteroidota bacterium (assembly GCA_018828505.1). Lineage (GTDB taxonomy): Bacteria > Bacteroidota > Ignavibacteria > Ch128b > Ch128b > JAHJVF01. The sequence goes on from JAHJVF010000408.1 coordinate 5,056, forward strand.
CGGTTAAAATGCTGAGCGGAAGTTTTGCTGTCCAGGCATATCGCCTTAGTTGGTAAGCAGGATAAGTATCATCAGCAAGTTTAACACTAGGTTTTTTCGCTTCAACAAAAAATTTCCTTGTACCACCGATACGGAACAAATAATCGGGAGCTTCCGTAGTGTCCGCTGTTTTTTGAGAATATTCATGAACGACATCTTTATAAGCTTCGGCATAACCTTGCTTGTTCGAAACGTCCCAACCAAGTGCTTCAAAGAATGGGTTTATGAATTCGTAGCGTGTTTGTTGTTCGTTGTAATTGCCGAATTTGTAGGATTCGATATTTCTTTCGAATCGTTCAACAAGATCAATAACGGTTGGAGGAATGGACATTGGCTATCCCTGATATCAAATAGTTAATGATATATTTATTGCAACTAAATTTAACTTTTTAATAGCTCAAAAACTATTGATTGAGTTTCGTTTGCTCTTGCAGCGCTTCAAAATATTTTTTGATGAGATTTTATAATATTGATAGTGGGGAAAAAAGATTTGTTTAAGGATTGAATGTTAAAGGATGCATAACTACTCAGTAGCCACATAAATTGTAATTCAAAATATGCCACAAAGTCACGAAGTCGCAAAGTTTCACTAAGTTTTACTCATAAGTTCTTTGTGTTTCTTAGTGCCTTTGCGCCTTAGTGGCAAAAAATCATCAGTGCTGAGTAGCGCTTTCAGTACGCCTTCGGCGAATTTTTTTCAAATAGAGTAACTCGAAATCTTCAATTTTTAACCTTTTGATTTATTTGAGGTTACAACGAGTTACTTAGGAGTTACAAGTATTCACTCTACTTATAAACATCTCCTCTTTTATCTGCTTTGTAAAAATAAATTAGGATTTCTTCCTTTCGCACTTCATAAAGAAATCGTAACTACTCAGCAGCCACATAAATTGTAATTCAAAATATGCCACAAAGACACGAAGACACAAAGTTTCACTAAGTTTAACTAATAGTTCTTTGTGCTTCTTAGTGCCTTTGTGCCTTAGTGGCAAAAAATCATCAGTGCTGAGTAGTTACAAGAAATCTATAATCCCGAATTCTTAATCGATAGTGGTAAATCTGACCTTCCCGCCTGCCTCATCAGTCCGTCAGTTGACGGAAAGTTCGGCGGGCAGGTAATTGGTTTAATATCAATACTAATATTTCTTGCAAAAGGATTAATTCTTAACAATTCGATCTTGTCATAAAAATTTTTTACAAACTTCTCATCAAATCTATCAAGGAATTTTTGAACTTGATGAGATAGCTCTATTCTATACACTAATTTTTCTCTTCTTCAGGTAATCTTCAATTGAGATTGTTTTTCCATCTTTTAGATCTTCTAACGCGTCTTCGTAAGCTTTTTTATCATCATCGCTTAGAATATCATCATCCTCATTGTTAATCTCAACCGCACCTTCTGGAAGAGATTTGAAGAAATCCATTACTCTTTGGATATAATCTTCTTTTATTTTCAGTGAAATGTGTGTCATATCAAATTTCCCGTTATTTCATTAATAACATAAATATTAAAACATATCTATGCAAGTTTCAAAATCATGTGAATCAATACTTAAACCTCGCGTTCAATCACAAAGTGCAGGCTAATTTTATCGTAATTGCTTTTGCAGCGCCTCAAAATATTTTCTTATAAGAATTTCATAATCCTTAGCGTATCCTTCTTCCAATGCACGAAGCAAGTCCTGGCGTAATCGGTCTTTGCCCTCTTGAGTCGAAAGGTCTATTTCAGCTGGTGGTCGCTTGGTTAGTTCTTCACCCGGTTTTGATTCACGACGTTTTTCGTAATCGCGTTCGTTTAACGACCGTTGTGCATCAAGTAAACGTGTAAGAATTTTTTCCTGCTTTTGAACAACATCATCATTTACATTGTTTTGTCTCATCTCACGAATCACTTCTTCCATTTTTTTCACGGCATCATCCAGATCGCCAAGCATTTTGCTCCCCTGTCCGCTCTCTTTAATCTCTCGATTTAATTCTTCAAGAGATTTTCTGATCATTTCCTGCTCCGATGCAAGCCGCTGTAATTGAGAAAGTTGTTCCATACTGAGCTTTCCCTGCCCGAGCATTTGGGTAAGATTATTCAAATTCATTTGTTGTTGTGACATTTGCTGCAGACGCTGCATGAACGACATCATTCCGCCCCCCTGCCCACCTTGCATCATATTTTGCATCATATCTTGTATTAAGCTTGCCGCTTCGTTCAACGCTCCCATGGCATTGGTCTGATTTTGAGTCGCCCCAAATTTATTCTGTGATTGAAAATTGTTTAATGATTGGGCCATTTCTGAATTTGCTTTTCCAACAGCTTTTCCCATCTCCGGTGTGACTGCGAAAGTTTTATTTGACAGCTCGATCATTTGATCGATAACCTTGCTCAAATCTTCCCGCAGCTCCGATTGTTCTTGTGCAGATTTGTTCAGCTGCTGGGAATTTGGATCAAGAGATTGAGTCTTGTTTTTTAATGCCTCCTGCTTTTTGGACAGCTCGAGTAATTCGTTAATTAATTTTTTCATTTGATTCAGAGCCATCATCATTTGGTTCTGCATCATCTTCTCTTTTAGCTGAGACATTCCTTTCTTCATTTTTGAAAGACTGTTTTTTACATTCTGCTGGTTCTTCCCTGCTTTAGAAAGCTCTCCTTCCATCATTTCCTTCGATGCCTGATTCGAACACTGACTTGGATTATCTTCAGAGAATTCCTGCATCATATTTTTCAAATCTTTTTCGGGCATTTCTTTTGGAAATTCAGACATCTTCTTTTCAAGATCTTCTAATTCTTTTTCAAGTTTATCAATTTCCTCGGCGAGCTTTTTTTGCTGCTCGCTTAGGTTCTGCAAAGCATTCTTATCGTTCGGATTTGTGTTTTGAAGTTTTTGAGAAAGATCGTCCTGCTTATTTATCAATTCATCGAGACGTTTGGATATTTCATCCATCTTTTGTTCGATTTGAACACGTTTCAATAATTCAAGTGTTCTCTCAATACTCGCTCTGAACATCTCTTCATTGAATTGAAAATTCTTTAACGCATCTTGCATCATTTGTTTGCTGATGTTTTTCAACGCTTCATTGAATTTCTGCATAGCTGCTTTCATTTCCTCAGAACTGAGCTGATTGAATAATTCCTGCAGCTCCATAAACTTTTGCATCGTCTCCTGTGAAAGTAAATTATTTTCGCTCAATTTATTTTGAAGATCGTTCATCTGATCTTGAATATTCTCAACTCTTTTCATTATCTCTTGCTGCTTTTTCAAGATCTCTTCAGCTTTTTTCTGTTCTTCCCAGGTGACTTTTTCTCTTGCAGATTTTAAATCTCTATCAAGTTCTTCGATATCTTTTTTAAGCTGTTCGGTTTCTTTCAAAGTCTGCTGCATATCTTTGATTGCATTGTCGTAAGTCTTATCTCCCTCAGCGAGTATCTCGTCAAGCGATGGAATTCTCGCGGTCATAATTTCTGTCTTTGCAGATTTAGGCCCGCTAATGTTGTCATTATCAAAAACTTCAAAATAGTAGGAGACCACATCATCGGTCACCAAATTTAAGGACGAAAGATTCCACATGTACCCGACCTCGGCTTCAAGTGGGTTAGGGATAGATAAGACAATTTTTTCATACTCCTCTCTCGGTTTTTCATAACGTGAATAGCTCAATCTGTAATTGAGAGTAAGTGAACTGAATCCGTAATCGTCTTTTATTTTTGTAAGCGTTGAAACACGTTGATTATCAGAAAGATTTATAGTTGCACGCGGTTTAAGCAAAGTAATAGTCGGGTAATTATCTGTAATTAGTTTAATACTATATTGAACCGGATTAAGATTTTCATTCCCATCTTCATCGAAAATCAAAATTTGATAAGTAATATCCTTCTTAGGCATGAATCGAATGTTCGCTTTGCTTTTATTTACGCTAAGATTCAATTCAGAAGAATCCGCAAAGAAAATTTTTCCCGCAGTCAGATTTTTGCTTGCCGTCAAATTTAATTCAACCATTGAACCGAATAAAGTACTGATATCACCATTATCTTCATTGAATTGAACGGGTAACTTTGAATAAGCGGGCGGTATGATACGAACAGTTAAATTTTTTACGATCGGCAGATTTATAACCTGCACTGAATATTTTTTACTTCGAATGCCATCAGCTGATAGAAAGTATATGAAATCTCTTAAAGGATTTACGAATGAGTAACGAAAAACACCGTTTGAATCAGCAGCAATTTCTTTTGTTTCATAAAATTCTGTTTCCTGGTGCCCTTGGTTGAGTTCGATCTTATGTTTTTTTTCACCGACCACTCTCACTTCGATATCAAAATTTTCTCCTTTAGTAATTTTTCCGTCGCCCGGCTGAACTTCAAAATAAAATTTTGCCGGAGGTAAAAAATCCTCTGTAAAATTTAGTAATCTGTACGATGCTGAACTAAAGCCGGTCAACAGAACAAAGCATAAAACATAAAATAGGAACGTCAGAATAAAATATTTCAAAGGTTTGCGGACCCGGTCCTCACTCACGGATTCTTCAAATCGATATGCAGAAGTTGAAGTCTCAATTTTCTCGATTGCCGCATCGATAAGAGAATTTGAGTATAAATTATTTCCTTCATTTGAAAAACCAAGCTGCAATGCATTTAACAGTTTATCACCAACCTGTGGAAAATGATTGCCAACTTTTTCAGCAGAACTAAGATATTTATCTTCACGTAATTGAAGACGAAATCTAAAGAACGGGTGCACAAGGAAAACGACAAAAGTGATAATTACGATCACACTTAATAGAAAAAATAGGATTGTCCGCAAATCACTATTAAAATAGAATGTGTATTCCAGAATAGATAAAACAGTGAACGGGATTAAAATCCCAACGAGAGTTAAAAGTAAACCCGATAAAATCGTTACCCGATTTTCTCGTTTGATCTGTCTGTCAAGTTTGTTAATTAGATTTTGGATTGTTCGATTCTGCATTTCAATTCGTTAACGAGTAGACAACTATGTTCGTTCCCATCCGCAAAGCAGCTTCTCTCTTTTCCGGTGGGTCGTTATATAATTCCGGATCAGCCCATCCATCGCCGAGATTACATTCATACGTGTAAAACAGACATAATCTTCCACTAAGAAAAAATCCAAACCCCTGCGGTGGTTTATTATCATGTTCATGAATTTTTGGAAGTCCATTACTAAACTTAAATACCGAGCTGTAGATTGGATGCGTAAATGGTATTTCAACTAATTTTTGATCGGGAAAAACTTTCCGCATTTCTCTTCTGAAAGATTGATCCATTCCGTAATCGTCGTCAGCATATAAAAAACCGCCGTTCTCCAAATATTTTCGCAAACGCCTGGCTTCAGCATCAGAAAAAGAAATATTTCCGTGACCGGTAAGAAATAAAAAAGGATAGCTAAAAATTTTTTCACTCCCGATATCAGCAAATACATATTCAGGTTTGGTTTTCATACCCGTCTGCTGAGATACAAATTTCAGCAGATTGATTTCTGAAGAGGGATCATTATACCAATCTCCTCCACCGTTGTATTTGAGACGTGCAATTTGAAAAGATGGTACATCCTGGAGATACACAGTCCCAGCGAAAAAAAGAATTGCCAGATATGTAAGAAAGATTTTCATGTGCGAAAAATTTTATCCAAAGATATTGAAGCGTAAGTGAAAATTCAATTTACTTCGTATTAAAGTTAGTTCATTTAAAGTTTAATTTCTTGAACTCCAAAAGCCATTTTAGTATTATGGTACACCGAATTTAACTGATAATGCAGAAGTTACAACCCGAAATAGAAAATACCATCATGAATTCCTCGAATAAGATTGATAAGAATTTTATTAAAGAGGCACTTCCGCACATGGACGCGTTGTATAATTTCGCACTGAAAATGACCCGCGATCCGGATGATGCTAATGATCTTCTGCAGGAGACCTATCTTAAAGCCTACCGCTTCTTTGATAAATTCGAGCTAGGAACTAATTGCAAAGCCTGGTTGTTTCGTATAATGAAAAATTCATATATAAACATTTATCGGAAAAATCATCGTGAACCAGATAAAGTCGATTATGGAGAGATCGAAGAGTTTTACGAAACAATTAAATCTGATAGAGCCAGTATCAATGATCTCGAAAGTGAAATCTTCGATAACGTATTAGATGACGAAGTAATGACTGCAGTTCAATCCCTTCCTGATGATTTCCGAACTGTAATTCTACTTTGCGATATTGAGGGTTTAACTTACGAGGAAATTGCCGAATTTGTCGATTGTCCAATTGGAACGGTTCGTTCCCGGCTTCATCGTGCAAGAAAAATGTTGGCTGTGAAATTAAATGATTATGCTAAAAGAAAAGGTTACCAACCAGTTGAAGAATGACAATTAATTGTAAAGATTTTCATGATAAGGTTACTCCTTTCATTGATAGTGAGTTAGAAAAGGAGAAAAGAACCGAAGTTGAAGAACATGCGGGACGCTGTACCGATTGCAACAAAGATTTGGTAATTGAAAAGAGAGTAAAAAAAGTTGTTCATGATAAGACTCCTTTAGAAAAAACTCCTTTCGAACTTAGATATAAAATCATAAAAAGACTTTCGAACAGGTTAATTTTCTTTAGAATAAAGAAATTCGTGATCTGGCTTTTCAAACGACCCATTATGTCAATTGCAGCTGCAGCTATCCTCATTTTTATAATCTATATAGGATTTTTTAGAGATACGTCACCAGATTTTGTTTCAGAAAATTTTAATAGCAACGTTTTCGCCCAATCAATCATTAGTTTCCAGAATGCCAAAGTTCATCGATATCCGAGTAAAACTATCCTCAACAGTGATCAGGAAGTTGTGAGGCAATTTTTAGCTGCTAACGGTTTCAAAGGACCCGTATTCCCAAAAACCAATTGGAAATTATTCGGTGCAGGAGTTAATCAATTGAACAGCGTCACGATCGCACATCTAATGTACAAATGTGATGATAATATCGTTTACATCTATCAAGCCCCCTGTAATGCTATCTTAAGGGAGAAAAAACTCTTTCTACCCGAGACTTTGCTAAAAAATGTAGTCGATAATGATTACAATGTTATCGAAACAGATTCCTGTACAGCCGTTTTAAGCATCATTGACGGAACTTTTATGAGTTTTGTCATGGACAAGAATTCAGAATACATCGTGTCAGACCTCATAAAAAGTATTGGTAATTAAGACGATTTACCATCCAAGTTTGAAATTACTTCGAAAATTCCACCTATTTTGGTTTTCTTAATTATTCTTGAATTGACTGAAAATTTTTACATGAATAAAGTGCATGGATTTTTTTTTGAAATGAAATTCCATTATATTTGAAGCCTAAATGAAGAAAAATTTTCAAGTAAAGAAGATTCTCGTCCCCACTGATTTCAGTGAGATGTCAGCTCAGGCTTTTGGTTATGCCGAGGAGATCGCAAATCAATACAATGCTGAGATACACTTGCTAAATGTTCTTGAGAAAACACCACCAATTCTAACTATTCGCTCACTGGATCTTAAAACTGAGAAAATTCAAAAAACAATCGAAGATGATGCACGTAAGTCATTGAAGAATTTTGCTGAGAGATTTGGAGATTCAGTAAAAGTAAAACAAGTATTATTACGTGGGAACGACTTCGAAACTATAACATCTTACGCTAAGGAAAAAAAGATAGATTTGATAGTAATCGCTACTCACGGAAGGACAGGTCTGCTTCATACTCTCTTAGGTAGTGTAGCAGAAAAAGTTATTAGATATTCCAAGTGCCCTGTTCTCGTTATAACTCCAAGTAAAGATGCTAAACAAAAGTAATAAGGAGAAAATATGGCAAGGTTAAAGCATGTTGAAGCATTTTGTAGTTATTGTAATAAAACTGTTAAACTCGAGATAGTTGGAGATTTAGGAATTGAGGGGGACGGCAGGCGTTGGGCTCGATGTAAAACATGCAAGCATACGATGGCTCTCGATGTTGATGCGAATATCAAATCATCGGCAAACGTTGATCTATCAGCAATTAAAATTGAAGATTGTAAGCCATATATTCCATCTGCAACATTTGAGGTGGGTGATTCGATATACCACCGTGATTGGCAAGATGTCGGGAAAGTAACAGCAAAAGATACAACTTCAGCCGGAGCAAAGTCAATTGTAGTTGAGTTTGAAAAATCCGGCGTAAAAAAATTATTAGAACAATTTCAAATACAATAAAAAAGGAGAAACTGCTTGGTCGGAATTTCAATAAACGAAACTGAATCGTTCGATAGAGCGTTAAGAAGATTTAAGAAAAAATATGAAAGATCTGGTGTCCTCAAAGAATATAAGAAGAGGACGTTCTTTTCCAAACCATCCATTAAAAAGAGAATGAAGAGAGCTAAGGCGATTCGCCGGATGCAAAGAACCGTCCTTGAAGAGATGGCATAATCTCGTTCTCGAGTATTTCAGGGTTTTCTATAAATAATTGTTTGTTAAGAAGGATTTAAGTTCTTCGAACGCATCTTTAGGTGTGTCGCAAAACTTAAAAAAGTTCATATCCTTTTTATCTATCACTCCGTGATCAATCAGCAACTGGAAGTTTATCGCTTTTTTCCAATAGCTCGAGCCATAGATTAACACCGACATTTTCTTATTTAGCTTCCCGGTCTGAAGGAGTGTGAGGACTTCCATCAATTCATCAAAGGTTCCAAATCCACCTGGGAAGATTATTAAAGCTTTGGCAAGATAAACCAACCAAAATTTTCGCATAAAGAAATAGTGAAACTCAAAGCTCAATTCTTTCGAAACGTATTTATTCACGAACTGTTCCATCGGGATCGAGATGTTTAATCCCATGGATTTGCCTTTGGCTAACTTTGCACCCTTATTTGCAGCTTCCATAACTCCGGGTCCGCCGCCAGTACAAACAACGAATCGCCTTCCATTTGTTGGTAGGGATAGAGACCACTCTGTCAGCATCTTGGCAAGCGTAACGGCATCTTCATAATACTTCGACATTTCCAATGCAACTTGAGCTGCACGAAGTTTTTCTACAAAATTCTTTTCGATTTTGGGATCTAGTTTCCTTACATCGCTATACATCTTCGTTGCCGTTTTCTTATCTGTAAATCTGGCAGAACCAAAAAATACAATCGTATCAGTTAATTTATCTTTTCTGAATCTTGCTTGCGGTTCTAAAAACTCAGATAAAATTCTTATTATTCTTGCATCGGGTGAGTTTAAAAAGTCTAAATTTTTGTAAGCTTTATTAGCCATTAATTCTCCTATGTCAAAAGTTTTCCCCCTTCAACAGGGATAGTAACTCCGGTTAAAAATTTATTGTTTATAATGAATTTAATTGTTTCAAAAATATCATCAGGAGTACCGTGTCGCTTGAGCGGAATTTTACTCTTCGAAAGTATTTCAGTTAAATTGTTTTCATCTTCCATCTCGATTGTGCCTGGTGCAATCGAATTTACTCGAATCTTTGGAGCCAAATCACGTGCGAGCGATCGAGTTAAAGCGATTTGAGCAGCTTTCGAAGTATTGTAAAGAATTCTCTGATCCCAAACTTCAAAACCGCCAATCGAAGAAATATTAATTACATTCCCACCATTATTCATGATCGAAGAAAATTTCTGAGTCAGAAAAAAAACTGATTTCAAATTCACCGCAAATGCGTTGTCCCATTCTTTCGCAGTAACAGATTTTATATCAGATTTTGGGAAAACACCTGCGTTGTTCACTAAAAGATCGATTTCTTTCCATTCGTGCTTGTAATTCTTAAAAAGTTTTTCTATCTCTTTATATGATTCAAGGTTTATTTTGTAAGATGCAAAAGCAGCTCCATTCGCTTCGATTTGCCGTTTCATCGAGGCAACATTTGAAGTTGAAGTATTGAATGTTATTGCAACATCGTAACCATTTTTCGAGAGAAAAAGCGAGATGTACTTTCCAAGTCGCTTTGCACCTCCAGTAACAAGAGCCTTTTTCATTTTAAATTCAATTTAAGAAATGATATTTTGCCAATCAATTTTATGAAGATACAAAGATTTTATATTCCGCTCTTCGTTGTCTTGAGTTTTTTACATGCCAATGCTCAAGAACTTCAAGAACGAATTCAACAAATTCTTAATGCAACCAAAACAGACTCTTCTGAATATGGCATTGCCATTTTTTCTACTCGAGAAAATAAGTTTCTTTTCGAACAGAATTCGGAATCTCTTCTGCTTCCAGCTTCGACTACGAAACTTTATACAACTTCTATAGCTTTACTCTTCCTCGGTGATGAATACATCGTAAATACAGAAATTTTAACCGATGACATCAACCTCGATGATAACATCATTGATGGAAATATTTTTTTCAAAGGTTATGGCGACCCGAGTTTCTCTATTTCACATTTGGAGGAGATGGTCAAAGCAATAAAATTAAAAGGAATTAAGAACATCAAGGGAGATATAATTGTTGACGATTCTTTTTTCGATGAGATTCTTTTTCGGGAAGAATGGATCGAAGATGAAAACAGAAATGTTCCACTCCCTGCGATTTGTGCAACAACCATTGACAAAAATACAATCACCTTGAGCGTACGGGGAAATTCAAGAACGAATAGAAAACCATCCGTCTCATTTTCTCCGAAAATGGATTATTTTACGGTTGTAAATTCGGCAAGAACAACCGGCAGACGAATTCGCATTGGAGCTGTCGTCCATCAGACAAAGGATGGTGAAAAAATTTCTGTTACTGGAACAATCCCCCGTAACCGCTTAGCAACAATTAAAGTTCAGATAAAGAATCCACCTCTTTTCATTGGACATTTATTGAAAATTATCTTAACAAAAAACGGGATTGGATTCAATGGTAAGATAATCACACAACCAGCTCCTGAAGTTTTGAACCTGCTTTCATCCCAAGAGACACCGCTTGTAAATTTAATTTCCGAGATCAACAAACGAAGCGACAATTTCATTGCCGAGCATCTCTTCAAGATAATAGGAGCAAATTACTCAGAAGGATCCGGCGGTGCCTTTGATGCTTCACAAGCAATAATTACTTTTTTGAAATCATCAAATTTATACGAAGAAGATTTGAGTATCGTGGACGGTTCGGGAATTTCCCGAAGCAACAAATTCTCAGCCAAAGCGCTTGTTCGCCTGCTGACTCATATTTACTACACAAAAGATGAATTCAATCATTTTTATAATTCACTCTCAATCGCAGGAGTTGATGGTACTTTAGGAAACAGAATGTCCGGTTCTGCCGCATACAGTAATTGCCGGGCAAAAACCGGAACGCTCCGCGGTGTAACGACAACTTCAGGTTACGTTACATCAAATGATAATGATCTGATAATTTTCTCAATGAATTTTAATTCCTTTAAGCGTTCGGCAAACTATTACCGAGATGTGATGGACAGAATTATTATTCTACTCGCTGAATTTCAAAAGACGCCCTAACCATTTAAATCAATAATCAGCTTCGAAAAAAAAATTCTAACACACGAATCCTTTTTCGACGATTCGGAATTTGTTTCAAGTTCTTTCTGGGGGATGTTATTACTCAAATAGAAGTGAGACAAGTTTCTTTAAACCCAGATTTGTCATTAGAGAACAAAAGACTTTAGATACCCGTTACAAAAATTGATATAAGGGTACCTCTAAAAACCTATTCTGCGAACATCTGCGGGAGAATATTTCCCGCTGATTTCGCTGATTCACCCCGTTAGATATTTGCTTATGAAAGAGATAATGTTATTCATATATGTTTATCTAACGGGGTGAACG
>JAHJVF010000059.1 GCA_018828505.1 Bacteroidota bacterium
AAGATAAACGTTTGCTCCTGTTCCTCTGTAAATGAAATTGCAGGTTGTTCCCTCAACATAAGGAATACCAACTGAACGTGCGTGAACCATAAAACTATCTACAAGTCTCGTCTTCTCCGTATCCGATGATGCGGAATTTACTGCGGAAACAAAATTTGTAAAATTGGATTGGGTATAGCCAACTTGAATTAATATAAAAAGAAAAATTATAATTATTTTTTTCATGACGATTACCATTGTTTATCGAATATGTATGTTAATTTAACAAATAGAAGGAACAAATTTATTTTTTAATCCGAGAAGCAATCTGTAAAATAAAATATTTCCATTAACAAAAATCATAATAGGACTAAAATCTGTTGCAAGATCTAAAAGCATGATATCCAAATTCCATCGAAGCGATCTAGGTTAATTCGATATAGGTTGTTTTAGAAATAAATTTTTTAGTCTACAATTAACGTGTCCCTAGTGGGACTAATTAGATATTGAGAATCTAATTCTTTAAGTCATTAGCTTATCATGCGGCGAATAACAATTTGATATTTGAATAATGGTACTCACCTACCGAATACACGAAAAATCCATCATATTATTTTTATTACTACTATATGAATATAATATTGAGCATATATATTAGCCATTGAACTTAACCTAATATTAACTCGCGTTCTGGCTCTCAGGTAACATTGTTTGTATTGTTTTCATTTTGGATACATTGTTTATGACGTAAGGCGTGTGGCAAAATCCAGACCATTATTTATGGATTCTCTCCTCTAAACTGCTTAAATTTTACTCGAAAATTAATTTGTTAATAAACAGTTTGGAGTATGCCAGCTAATCTTCCACCGGAATATTTTTCAGCAGAAAGGCTTTTTAAAGAGGCAAAGAGCATTGAAGAAAAAGTTCAATGTCTGGAAGATTTAATCAGTACAATTCCGAAGCACAAGGGAACAGACAAACTTCGGGCTGATTACAGAAGAAAACTTGCTAAACTAAAATCGACATCGCAGGCAGCGAAAAAAACCGGTAAACACTCGTCAAACTTTCATATCGAAAAAGAAGGTGCGGGAAGAGTCGCTGTTGTTGGAATGCCGAATACAGGTAAATCTTCTCTAATTTGTAAATTAACTCATGCAGCACCTGAAGTATCCGATAGTCCTTACACAACCTGGCTTCCTTGTCCAGGAATGATGAATTACGAGAACATTCAAATTCAACTGATCGACACACCTCCATTGAACAAAGATTACTTTGAGCCCGAAATTTTTGATTTGATAAAAAGCTCAAACTTAATTTTAGTCTTAGTCGATCTTCAAGCAGATCCAATTGATCAGTTTCAAACCTCTATTGAGATATTGAATGGTAATCGTATTTACTCACCTCATCAACAAAATTTTGAAGATGAAAGAAAAGTCTTCCGGGTACCATTTGTTATAGTCGTGAATAAGAACGATGATACAAAACTTGACGAGGACTTTGCCGTGCTGGACGAGTTCCTGCACGAAGAATGGGAACTAATTTCAATTTCAATCAGGAATGGAAGAAAACTTGAAGAACTCGCAGAACTAATATTCAAACAGCTTAAAATTATTCGAGTGTATTCGAAACCGCCGCACAAAGAGGCAGAAAATTCTCAACCATTTGTTTTGAACGAAGGAGCAACAATTGATGAATTCGCCATGAAAGTTCATAAAGATTTTTATGACAAACTGAAAACTGCTCGTGTCTGGGGAAAAGGTGTTTATGATGGTCAGCTGGTGGGGCGTGATCACAAGATTTACGATGGTGATATTGTTGAATTGCATATTTAAATTAGAGCATGAACGTTAGAAGATTTTTCATATTCGTTTTATTTTTCCCATGCATTCTTTATGCACAAGGAGTGGGAATTGGTACAAGAATCGATTTGACATCGAAACTGAGTTTGACGAGCGGACAATTCGCACAACTTTTTATTCCCGATTATTATGTAAGACCTGTGAATGATTCAATTATACTTGTTTTTCATTTTCACAGTGCCTCGTGGGCAGCAGAAGACCAAATTTACAAAGCAAGAGCAAATGCGATTTTATTTAACATTCATCTTGGAAGCTTATCGAGTCCTTACCAAAATTATTTCACGACACAGACTAATTTTCAAAAAATTCTTGATACATGTCTTTCGGTAATTAAAACAAATGGAATAATGGCGAATCCGAAGATTAAGAAATTGATTTTAACCTCATTCAGTGCAGGTTATGCCGGTTTGAGAGAAATATTGAAAAGTCCGGCTTATTATGATAAAATTGATGTAATTAATCTTGCAGATGGACTTCACAGCAATTCAGATCCGGGGACTATGGCAGTTCAAATGAAAGATTTTCTTCAATTCGCAAAAGATTCGAGAGATAAAAAGAAGATTATGATTATGACACATTCGAGCATCCCAACGAGCGGTTATCAGAGTACAACTCAAACAGCGAATTATTTGATCAGCGGAATTGGTTCAACGCGAGTCACTTATTCCTCGTTTGATGGGATCGGTAATCAAACTTCAAAATGCGATACCGGAAGTTTTCGCTTGAAAGGATATACAGGACAAACTGCAGATGATCACATGAAACATTTATATGCGATGAATAAAATGCTCGAACAAGCTATTAATATTATGAACTCAACTTCGACCGATGTTAGAGATAATATAGTTTCGGAAAATTCGTTCAAGCTTTATCAAAATTATCCGAATCCGTTTAATTCAACTACAACAATAAAATTTACTATTCCAACCCCCCTTAGTCCCCCCTTTGCTAAAGGGGGGAAACAGGGGGGTTCGGTTGTCACACTAAAAGTTTATGATATTTTAGGAAGAGAGGTTGTAATTCGCCACTGGCGGATGGATGAGGAAAAATCTCCCGGTGAATATGAAGTTCAATTCACAATCCGTCAGCTGACGGACGATTCGCGATTATCAAATGCCGTTTATTTCTATCGTATGATAGCCGGTGAGTATTCTGAAACTAAAAAAATGATTTATATCAAATAGGATTCGCATATGAAAACAATAACAATGTTAACTCTTCTGATCTTAGTTTTGTTGAATTCTTGTTCATCGATTGACAATAGCTGTATCTGTACGCAGGAATTTAGAATGTACACAGTTCTTGTAATTGATAATACAAATCAACCTGTTGATTCACTTAATGTCGAGATAAAAAATGTAAAAACTGGAAGGCTCTACTTATTTCTTGAGAAGATTTATCTTGGCAAGGGTGTCTATCAAGTAATGAACGATAGTTATACAAAAGAATTCACTCAATGGCCGGAGAAAGTATTGTTTAAAGGAACTAAGAACGGAGCGGTAATTGAGTCTGAATATTTTTTTAACACCGATGAATGTAAATGTCATGTTTACAAAATTTCTGGAAAAGATACGCTTGTAATTAATCTTTAACATTTGAAAAGGAGAAAATGAAATGAAAAAATATCTTCTTCTATTTTTATTTATTAGTTCTTTCTCATTTGCTCAATCTGCAGATTCACTTGTCTGGCTTCATGATATCGATTCGACAATTTTGACAGAAGTGCGTTATGCAACTCCGAACAATTTTACCGGACAAATTCTTTATAAGAGTGATAAAGTATATCTCAGAAAAGTTGTGGCTGAGAGTTTATCCAATGCACATAAATCTCTAATGAGAAATTATGCTCTGAGAATAAAAGTCTTTGATGGCTACCGTCCTCTTTCGATTCAGAAAAAAATGTGGGAGGTAATGCCGGATGATAGATATGTTGCAGATCCTGCCAAAGGTTCACGGCATAATAGAGGTGCTGCGGTTGATTTGACATTAGTTGATGTTACAGGTAGGGAGATCGATATGGGTACGCCTTATGATGACTTCACTGAAAAATCACATATCGATTACAAAAAACTTTCCAAAAATGCTTTAACCTACAGAGCGATTTTACGATCAACTATGGAAAAATTCGGATTTGAAGCAATGAGTTCGGAATGGTGGCACTTTGACTTTAAAGGATGGAGTAAATTTCCAATCATGGATGTGGAAATAGAATGAAGAAAAAAAATAATTTGTGGAATGGACTATTAACTAAATTCACGCAAAACCAAGTTATACACGAAAAACCCTAAATTCGAATATCGAATCCGTCAATTGACGGACGAAACAAATTCGAATGTTCAAAATTCAAAACATCAAAAACGTTTTTATAATTGTAGTTTGTAATTTGTTTAGAATATAGGATTTCGAATTTCACTTATTCGATATCATCTCTTCTGTGAAACATTAGTTATTAACTCACCTTACGCACAGTGTGATACTCAATAGCCCCAACCTTTAGGTCGGGGACCAGATTAACACCAAATGCTTTGGCTTTAGCCATTAAACAAGGCTATTTTGTGGCTATCCGAAGGACCCTTTGGAAAGCCCAGGAGTTTGGTGTTAGTTTTATCCCCCGACTAAAGTCGGGGGTTAT
>JAHJVF010000409.1 GCA_018828505.1 Bacteroidota bacterium
CGGAGGATTCCCATCTTATTTTTAACAATCCGCCGCGGCGGATTCTTTTTTTCTAATGAACATTCTGGGATAAATATTATTTAAGCAAAAAACCTTAGTAACTTTAAACACCTAATTTTTCAACCTTATTACCTTATCAAAAGAAACGAACATCCAGCATCAAGTTTGTTTGTAGCCATGGGCTACGATGTGCTACTTAGTGTCCGTCAGTTGACGGACGCCTTAGTGGCAAAAAAATCATCAGTGCTGAGTAGTTACAATTCTTTTTTCATTTTAATATCCTGCGATTAGATATTCCTATCGCGGTAAACCGCAACGGAAAATGGAAGATGGTATATGGAAAATGGGTAAAAAAAACATCCTAGAATATTTTGACACAAAAAACAAAAAGTTACATGACAATACTATAGAAGTCTTTTCTTTAGAAGATTTTAAATAAAAAGCATGGCGTGAAGCTGGAATTTAATTCAGTGTCGATTTCGATTCATCTATTAGGCGTTTCCATAATGACTCAACATTTAATCTTTTCACCCAGTGTTCCAGATAGTTCAAATCTAATTTCTTATACTGTACTTCATAAACGCGCAAAGCATCAACGAATTGTTTTTCGCTTCCTCCGGAAAGTTGAGCCCATTTGAGCTTGGCTAAAATTGTGTCTTCCGGAGTTGAGACTTCCATTTTAATCCCCATGAATTCTTCACTATACCTGCGTGAAAATCTTGATTGATCAAAAGGTTCATCTGTCAACATCCAAAAATCAACTTTATCTCCATGAACTAAATCGATTAAATTGAACATGCTCGTCGTCGCAATTGCATCATTAATACTTTCTTCATTCAAATAAAAATCAGGTGGGGGGAAAGATTCGAGTAATTTTTTTATGAAAGGTTTCTGGATAGCAACTAGTATATCTATGTCATGCGTGGAGCGGGGTTCGCCATATAAACTCGAGACAATAGAACCCGTTATCATGTATCCGGTTCCGGTTTCATTCAATACGTTGATGACTTTTTTTAATAATTCCTGTTGTGACATTTAGCGAGTCGTTCTAATAGTATTTCTTTGAATTTCTCTTCTGAGAGTTCGGGAAAACGCTTGCGCATTCCATGAATAAAAAGCTGCTTGGTAAACTCAGATAACTCGAATGATTTTGCCAATCTCTGCTCGGGCGACATCTTTCGAAGCACTTGGATGTATATTTTATGATTTGGATGTTTTTTGAAATCCATAGCAAATTATTTCTAAGCAGAACTTAGAAAAGTTCATATGCTTTGTCAACAAGAGTCGTTATTTTTTTCGCTTCTACTTAAGTGCAGTTTTGATCTTAGTCACTGTATCAGCTGAGTAGTAATTGCAGACGCCTTTTTTTGCTTTCGGTTTTATTCCGAGCTCTTGCCCCGAAGGGGTGGATTCCCAAATTGCTTTTTTAATTTTTGCATCAGAAACTTTAAGCTGCTTGGCAATGTTTCCTGCAGTGAGAAGGTTGGTATTTTCGGCTGGCATAAATATTTTTCCTCTAATGTTTGATTAAATTAATTTCAATTAAACTTGTAAAACAAGAGTTGCTTTGTCAATACTCTGTTCATTTATCTTTATTCGTATTTCGGTCAGTCGGGAAAGAGAGTACGACTATCGTTCCAATAATAATAAATAAAAGTATTATTCCTTTTATCCATACAGCCGCACTCAAGATGAAAATAGAAACTCCGGCCATTATCCACATTGCGGCAAGACAGTGGAATTTTCCTTTGAGCGGAATTGTACGCGTTTCCAAAAAATGTTTTACGCGTGCACCGAATACTTTATTACGGATTACCCAATTGTATAACCGTTCTGAACTTCGTAAGAAACAATACGCCGCTAAGATCATAAAAATTGTAGTTGGCAGACCAGGAACGAGCACGCCTATCAAACCTATCCCTACAAAAATCAATCCAAGAAAAAGTAAAAGATATTTGATGAGCTTTTTCATTATGATATGAGACTTTGTTTTACTAAGGATGTAATCTATACAATAAATCTTTTGCGACCGATTTTGTCGAGAACAAATGAGGTACTCCTCGCAAAAAAATGAACGCTCCGCCGATATATAATAATATAATCATTGTGCCAACCACTGTTTTAGATTGGATTTCTTTTTTATAGGTTCATAATCCAGTCGCAGATTGCAGTCAGTTGTTCGTCATTGGTCAGGTTTGCTGCATTGTTAAGTGTCCCGGTTTGCAGTTGTTTGAAAATTTCAACTGCCATACTGTTTTCAATAGCTGCACCTACAAAGAATGTCTGAGGTCTTAATTTCTTTTTCCCAAAACTATTTCTTATTCTGTCCAAAGCCGAATTCGCAGTTTTCCAGTGTTCATCTGCACCTGCTGGGTCAATACCACCCTTTAGTTCTCCTAAAGCAATATATTTCTCTGGGTCGTGAATGATAGATTGTTTACCGTTTTTCAAATCATCAATCGTTCCGTACAAAATTGAAAGGTCAACATTTTTCTTTACCACCGGAACAGTTATATTCATTACTAAAAGTCTCTCATTTTTACCTTTTGCCCAGTATAAATCTTTGATGCGTTTTTCAATTCCGGTATCATCTCTTGGTTTTGCCAACCACGTATTGGTGTCAGCGTCTCTCCATTGATAATCAATTCCAGAAAGATTGAACACAGATAGCAACGAACGAAGAAATTTCCTTTCTCCCAATGTTCCGGCTAAGTTTCTTGCTTTACCTCCTAAAGCATCACCTTTTGTTAAAAGGTAACGATATACAAGTTCATCAATGAAGTTTTCGCCTGCCGGTTCAAGAAATTCTTCGATTAGTCCTTTGATGGCAAATGTTTTGTCATCGTTAGTCAAGTGGTTTAGCGATTTGTCGGAAAGTCCCGATGCTGTAAGTAAGCCAACTCTAAGATCTTGAACCTGTAAAAGATCTTTGGGCTTCTTTACTTTGTTTGCTAATGCTTTGAGAGCTTTAGCTTCTTCGACATAGGGAACTGCTAAATAGTTTTTCTCTAATGCAAGCGCAATGAAACCTGCTCTGGTTTTTTCTCTAGACGTAACTAAATCTTCCGCGCTTTGTATTGTTGTGTTGAGTTTTATCTTTTTTGCCATAAGTAAACACATTTGCGGACTTCGGTTCGTCCATAGTTACCCATTTGCTGACTGCTGTTTCCTTTGCCTTTAGGCAAAACAAATATTTTATTGATATTGTATCCGAAATTTTCTGCAAACTCTGATAAAATTAAATCAACTGAGATTTCTTCGCCGCCGTAACGAACATTATCGTTTACCATAACACAATACCCGCCGTTTTTGGTAACTCTCGCCATTTCGCAAATAACAAAACACAATTCCAGGAAATAGTTTCTTACCATTCTTGGAATGTTGTTATTATTTAACTTCTGCAATTTGTTCAACTCGTCAAGAACTTTATTGACTTCCGTCATTGCCGCTGAATTGTCGTAAACTTTCATAACATGGTCAAAGGTTTCAGATCTATCGATAGAAGTATAAAATTGATTTAGTTGATCAATTTTTTCTTTGTTTTCAACGGTGCAGGAAAGCATTGTTTGACGAAGATCACGAACTTGTTCATTGCTGCAACCAAGATAAACCAACTCTAATGCATAAGTTCTTGTGTAGTCGTATCGGTTACAGTAAGGTGGTGAAGTAACGATAAAATCAAAAAAATCATCTTCAAATTTTGGCAATTCTTCAAGACACGAACCCTGAATGATTTTAACAGGATGTTGTTCGTGTCCGTTGCTTTCAAATTGGTTAAAAAGAGATGCTGATGTATTCGGTGATAAGTCTGTGATTATTTGATGTAGCTTATGCTTTAATGCGTCTTCAAAAGTTAAGATTTTGCCTTTGTCAAAAGGCTTTCCTGAAAGTTTTCTTTTTGAGCGATAATCCCAACGCAAATATTGTCCGTCTTTTCGAGTAAAGCTTATTTCTTCCAAAACTGAAAAAGCAGCAAATCGCATAACGGCTTGGATTTTTTTTTCTTTAATTTTGGAGCAATAGGTCAAATACTTGTTAAGATATTTTTCTGTCTCGTCAGGAAAAGCATCTTTGGTAATTGAAATGTGTTTTATATGTTGGTCGTAGAGGTCGACTTCGGCAAGTTCGGTCCAAATATTTTTTACAGTTTTTGTTAATTGCTCCGTGTCAATGCCGTTTAGTGCTTCTCTTGCCTGCATAACGGAATCGCCAACGGGCAAAAGCTCAATTCCATAAGATTTCCAGCCGAGTTCTTGTGCAGCAAAAAGCGTTGTCCCAACTCCGGCAAATGGATCTAATACTCGCCCCGGTTTGGAAGAATATTCTGTTAGGAAGTATTTTACAAGACTGGATGAAAAACCTTCTTTGTATTTGAACCAGCGATAAACCGGCTTATCTTTATTAGCTTGAAAGCTTACTACCTTCCGGCTTAAATTATACGCAGTCTCCAACCTGCCTGCAAATCGGTTGTAAAGTCTTTGTCGTTCAGTAGGAAATATTTCTGCCACTTGTCTCATTGCTCAAATTTAACATTTTGTTCTCTGCCAGTCTAATAAATTTGTGAAAAGGTTTTAACAGTTGTGTAGTTTTTAACCTGTCGCATAACGTGTGCAGGCACAGCGCCGTGCCGCACTCTATGCGTTGACATCAGATGAGTGCGGCATGGAGCGAACACAACTACATCGAGCCTTTACCAAACGAGTGAGCGAGTTGTGCTGCGTGTTATGCGCCGGTTGCAGCTGTTGGTGGATTCTCGTACGCCTCGACAAACCTGCAGAGGCTTATCGCTAACCCTGTTAATCTGAAGTGTGGCTCCATTGTGACACCGCTACGATCGCCATATTGCCGATCTGTGAGAAGGAGCTTCCTGATCAATTCGGTTTCGCACATTTCGACCAGTTCAGGATGAGTCAGTCCACTTTCGGCAGCAACCATGTTAAGCCACGGCCTTGCATCGCGTACCTGCCCGTGTTGCCATTTGTCAGTCTTGGAAATTCGATATACGGCCTCCAGAACGATAACCTCTCCTGAAGAAAGGGCACGACACAGTCTCATCAATTGACCTGGAAGTACACTGTCCCGCGATGAAGACTTCTCAGTCGCAGCCACCAGGAAAATCTTCTTCAAGGTAGAAAACCTGACCTGATCGGGTGAGTCCTTGTCCAAGAAATCCAGCAACTCCTGTAAACAGACACGATGTTGTTCTGTGCCTTCATATCCTTCTTTGATTAGTCCTTTCTTCACGTATATGTTCCACTCTTCAAGCAATTGAACTAGGAACTCTCTTCCGCGCATCCGTTGGAAAACGTGCCCTAAGGAAAGAATCCACTCCTCTCGTTTCGAAGCTGCTATACCTGCCAATCCAGCTGTGAGTTTCCTCAGAGTGGTTTCAAGCACCCCTGAGGTTTCAGAGAGGGATTTTTTTACTATGGCATTTTTCGTCATTGCTTTTCAGATCCTAATGCAACTGGCGCATAACGGGCTGCGGATAAAAGAAGTTGCCGAAGGCAATTTGTGAAAATCTTTGATTTCCCTTTTATCCGCTGTTATATGACCCGAAGGGCAAGGTTGTGAAGCAACCGCAGAGATCGGCTTGGCCGTAATTATACTTCTCTTGACCATTCTCTTGGTAAATGTTGTTTCATAATTTTCCGAATTGTTTTTAATCCAATTTGTTCTTTTCTTAGGTACAAACTTAAATAGAATAAACTCAGCGAAAAGATAAAAAAGAATTGGAATGAAACAGTATCAAGAAAAGGTAGTTTGTTAACAACTTGGATATAATCATTACTTAGTTCATATAGTTTTTCATTATCAAAATTTTGCTTATAATAATATATCAGTGAACTAATTATTAAATTTGCAGTTTCAAGCTCTACTGCACCATAGCGTAAATATTCAAAATCAATTAATAGAAAATCATTATTTCTTTTTACAATATTACCAATATGAAGATCGCCATGTAAAAGGCTATATCCATTCATCGGTTTCCAATTTTTTAAATACCTACTGTTTTTTCTTAGGAACTTAAGCAAGCCAATAAACATTAAATCCTCTAATAATCTAGGAACTTGAGTTGACACATTTTCAATTATTTCTTCAAATTCAGCCATTATGTAAGGAATATATTCCTGATTTCTAACCTTGCTGTTAAGACTATTGGGTGCAAAATATTTATAAATTCCCGGAGTGAAACTTTTCTGTCTGAATTTATGTAAGTAACCCCCAAAAAAAAGATACAATTTATCAAAATTCGCCGGGCAAAAATCTTCTTCATAAATTCCTTCGCATCTTTCTACCAAATAATAATTATCTGTAATATTTTTTATACGTGGTATTAATCCCGGATTCAATGCCATCAGATATTTTAAATTGTCAACTTCTCTCGGCTCTTTTATTTGTTTTTTCATCCATTCCATATTCATTCATTTTTGAGAGATGATTTAATTCTTGCATAAACATGTTTAAAAATCATCCTCCACGCTTCACAAAAAGGATCCTTATTGAAATAGCTGCCATAATAATCATATGCCCTGCTTGGACATCCACCATAACAGTAGCGAGAAACTTCGCAATCTTTGCAATCTGTTCTTGAAAGTCTTTGCCATCTATTTGATAATTCTTTTACTTTGGGACTATTTAGAAGATTTGCCATGTTCTCTTCTTGAATATTGCCATAATAAAAATCAGGGTCAGATAAACAATTACAAGGCCATAAATTTCCCTCCATATTAAAAGCAATAAAATCCTTAGAACAGTCTTTTGTGAAAGTGCAAGTAGTCAATCTTTCTAAAGGTTTTATGAACCTAGCAACCATGTTATTGAAATCACCAATCAAAGGTGGTCGAATTTCATCATCAAACCAGAGGTCAAAAAGTTTGCAGAACGATAAAGCATATTCGTATGGTGTAATCAGAAGCTCTTTGGGTACCTGAAATTTTGTATTGAAAATTGAGCGGATATTGAAAGATATATTGTTCTTCTTAAAGAAATCATAAATTGCCACCATATCTAGATTGTTTTTATTTAGGGTAAAAAGACACCCAAAAATGAGTCCAGCCTCTTTCATTTTCTGAAGATTTTTAAATATTGTTGAAAAAGACCCCTTGCCACTCTTAAATATTCTGGTTTGATCGTTTAGCGAACTGGGCCCGTCCAAACTCACTCCAATTTTTACATTAAATTCCTTAAAAAGATTTATAAACTCTTTATTTATCAAAGTGCCATTAGTTTGCACATGCACCTCGATAGGATAACCCTTTTCTTTAAAATAACTTAGTACAATAGACCAGTTTTTTGGATTGAGCAAAAGAGGTTCTCCTCCGTGGAATATAAATGCTGTGGGGTTATTTTTGTTATAGAACATGATTTGATCTGTAAACTCAAAAAGAAGAGGGATTTTTGAATTAAACGATTCATTAATATCCTTAGCACTAGGGATCCCTTCCCAAGCAGAACCCGCGTAACAATATTTACAGGCCATATTGCATTTATTAGTAACATCTATTATGACTGTAAGATGACTCATAGTTTAATCCCTACTCTTTTCAATTCATTTTTTATATTAGATATCTTATTGTCTATTATTAATGAATGCCTTCCTATATCACGTTCAAATTTGTTTATATTTTCTTGAAAACTATTCAAAACTCTTACAACTTGAGAAGTTATGGGTGCAATATCCGCCTGGCTTTCAGGGAAATGGCCTGTAGATTTATAGTGCAATGCTATTGGATAAGTTAGGCATCTATGACTTATATCATCATTCAGATCAATAAGATCATCAGCAAGTAAAACAAAAGACCAGTAATTAATAAATATTTTTTTAAGAAGTGTGAAATGTTTTGGTTTAATAAGTGACATTTTGCATAGTAGGTCTAATGGGAAAAATAATATGAATGCCTTCTTGTAAATTTCCCTATCAGAACCATACGCTAAGATGTAAAGTTCAGGAGAGTGCCATTTTTTTTCCAATATTAAATAATTCGTGTACTCTTTATAATAGCCATAGAAGATTGGCATAATAGTCTGTGAGTTATTCATTTTTGTAAGCCACTCAAAATAACTAAGCAACAGATATGAAGATATTTGGAATGATCTAACTTCCGTAGAAGGATTGTTTTTTAAAGCATCAAGGGATTGATCTAAGAAAGAAGAATAAGCGAATAGATAAGAATTGTGCAGAAAAAAATTATGGTTAGTTTCTGAATGATCATCAAATAATTCTGCGATTGGAAACAAGTAATAGTTACAACAATTTAATATATATTTTTTAGATTTTTGGAAAAAGGCACTTTCTGGATCTATCAACCTTTTTTCTACTAGATCGCTAAAAATAATATTTATATACTTCGAACACTGCCTCTTATAAGAGGTCGTCTTATTTTCATCGAAATTTTTATCATTCATTATATTTACCTTAGAACGATATCGTGGGCACTCATAGAATATAGACTACTTCTACGAGTGCCCACGATTTTCATAGAGAAACATTGTCACCAACCACTTTTTTCCCATTTGTCATGCACCTCTTTGTAAGAGACAATACGGTCAAGAACTGACTTGTCCGTCAATTTTGTAAGTACTTCTTTAACTCTTGCATTACTGGAAGTACTTATTTCTTTGGATGGGAAAATCCTGATCTTTAGACCACTACGTTCTTGCATTGATTTTTGCATATTTCTCACCTCCTTTTTGTGTTTTATCATCTTGCTTATGTCCTGCCAAGCCGAATTTCATATAACTAGTGTAAGTACGCTATATGGCGTATACCCGCCTGCCAAAGCCCCGATGAAATCGGGACGGCGAGCAGGTCCTATCATTTTTGGTATGATATACGAAATATTTCCCGCCATTGCAATAAACGTTTATTTCTCTTTTGAATTATCCCGACAATCCGCCGAAGGCGGAGGGATTAGATTCGCTCATTTATTAAATAATCTTTTCAATCCTGCCACAAGATAGCGGTGACATGGCAGGCAAAACTTAAGGAAGAGATCTTGCTTTGTCAATTAGAAAGAAGTAAAATCTTCGATTTGAGATTTTCATTGGTCGTTTGTAATGGAGCTGTCCGCTACAACCTTTGAAAGGTATTTGATAATTTTGTTCATGTCAGTAATGTTTTTGTTGTCTAATAAGATTTGTAACATTTCTTTGTAATCGACGTTCAGCATGTTGTTTATCCTTCAGTGACCAAAGTTCAGCAGTTAATTCCCAGATAACGGCAATTCGTTCTTGAGGAGAAGCATCTACATAACAGTCATCTCGTTTTGTCATTTTTTTTAAGACTGTATGATTTCGATCAACTCTTGCTGTTAAAGCTGTTTTAGACATGGTTATTAAATGTTAAGATAAAATTTGTTTAATATCTCTGATTCTTTTGGCTGTAACTTATAAAACCTCTCTTACATTCTCAATAAAAATCAAAGCATCTGACCTAAAGCTCTCTCTGAAATCATTTTTGAGTTGAACAAGATTACATCATTCCCGGTTTTTGATTCGATGCGGATCTTCGTACAACTTCTTTGATTCGTTTCTTACGCGTCTCTTCTCTTTTTGCGTTTGTTATCCAGCCGATGTAAATATTTTGATAAGAATTGGCGAAGCCGTTGAAATTCTCCCACGCTTTTTTGTTTTTCATCAGAGCATTTTTTAGATCAGGGGGGAGAGAGTCTCTTTCCTGCCTGCTGCAGGAGTCTGTTGGACAAGTCTACTATGCCATCTTGAGCGTAGCGAAAGGTCTAACCTGCCTGCAGCAGGCTCACCGTGGCGGGCAGGTTTCTCAGCCTTCGCCTTAGTCTCAGCCTTTATGAAGATGTCATTTAATGGTTGACTTAACACTAGCTTAATAAAATTTTTTTTAATTCCTTAACATCATTCGATATTTTTACAGCAACTTTCCCTTTTTCTAAACAGCTTTTAAGATTTTCTGGCAGGTTGATTTTAACGCCTAAGGTTTCTTCAACAATATCAGGAAATTTTGCGGGGTGTGCGGTCTCAAGCACAATACCATTGTAGGATTTAAGACCAGTTTGGCTTATATAATCTTTTAACGCTAAATATCCAACCGCACCATGTGGATCGATTATGTAAGCACTCTTTGAGTAAAGATCCTTTATACCATTTTTTGTCTCGGCATCAGAAAATGAACAGCTGAAAATTTTTTCTGCGATACTTTGAGGATTCCCATACAGAAATATTATTCGCGCAAGATTACTGGGATTACCAACATCCATAGCATTTGAGATGGTCTGAATGGAAGCTTTTGCATTGAATATCCCTGTTTTAAGAAAAACAGGGAAGACATCATTTATATTTGTTGCCGCGATGAAACGCTCCACAGGCAAACCCATTTCATACGCGATCAGTCCAGCAGTTAGATTTCCAAAATTCCCACTGGGAACAGAAAAGATCAAAGACTTGCTCCGATCTTTAAGCTGAAAGTAAGCTGAAAAATAATAAAATGATTGAGGCAATAGTCGTGCAATATTTATTGAGTTAGCAGAAGATAGAGTAATCTTTGAAGTAATTTCTTTGTCTGCAAATGCTTCTTTCACCATTCGTTGGCAGTCATCAAATGTCCCTTCAACTTCAAGAGCTGAAATATTCCCCCCCAATGTTGTGAGCTGTTGTTCCTGTATGCGGCTTACTTTTTCGCTCGGGTAGAGAAGGACAACCTTGATCCCTTCGATATTGAAGAACCCGTTTGCTACTGCACTACCTGTATCGCCTGATGTAGCTACGAGGATAGTTGCTTCATGATTAGATTGTTCTCTGAAATACGACATTGTTCTAGCCATAAATCGTGCTCCAAAATCTTTGAAAGCAAGAGTTGGACCATGAAACAATTCTAGTACCTTAATGTTTTCATCAATCTCTACAAGCGGTGCTTCAAAATTAATAGCATCATCGATAATTTGTTTTAATGTTTGTGACGGGATTTCATCACCGAGGAAAACTCTTGCAACTGTGTAAGAAATTTCCTGGAAAGATAATGAGCTAATATTATTAAAAAAGTCTTTAGACAGCTTTGGAATTTCTGTTGGCATGAATAAACCACCATCATCGGCAATGCCTTTGAGTATAGCCTCCTTAAATGAGACCAGACCGCTTTTCTTATTTGTACTACAAAACTTCATTAATAAGAATTCACTAAAAAGTTGTTAATCATTTTTTCACAGTTATTATCTAAGAATTACCCTCGGGCCACGAGAGTTTATTTTCGAAACATACACACTGCTCTCTACGTTCATTCCGCTTAAAACCTTTTTCATTGATCTTGCAACCTTTTCAGCTGTTTCCTTGGAAGTGCTTAACGCAAAAACAGAAGGACCCGATCCAGAAATACTGCAGCCTAATGCCCCCGAATTTAATGCAGTCTCTTTCATCTTGTGAAATCCTGGAATTAGTTTTGCCCGTACCGGTTCAATTATTTCGTCGTGTAAAGATCTTGCAATTAAATTATAATTTTCAGACATAAGCCCGGCTACAAGACCTGCAACATTTCCCCATTGAACTACTGCTTTTTTAAGTGGGATGTGTTTTTTTAACATCCTTCGTGCATCAGCCGTTATTACTTCTACATGAGGGTAAATAATTGTTGTATAAAGTTTTTTAGGTGTTGGAATTTTAATAACATCGAGAGGATTACAGCTTCTGACTATAACAAATCCTCCATATAAACAGGGGGCGACATTATCAGCATGAGGAATTCCGCCACTGGTTATTTTCTCCCCCTCAAGAGCAAAGGTTAACAAATCTTCGTTTGATAAAGGATTATCTAAAAGAGCATTTAACGCAAAAACTCCTGCTACAGCACTGGCGGCACTTGACCCGAGTCCACTCCCCATCGGCATTTTTTTGTATAGATTAATCTCAAGTCCATCTTTTTGCTTTAGATGCTTTCTCATTGCCGAAACAGCGATGCTAACTGTGTTTTTTCGTGGGTCAAGAGGAAGTCTGTTCCCGTCACCTTTGATACTTTTAATAACTATTTCCGGACGGGAAATGAGTTTGATTTTCACCTCATCGCCAAGCTTGTTAATTGCAAAACCCATAATATCAAAGCCACAGCCGACATTTGATACGGTTGCAGGAGCGAAAACCTTAATCTCATTTTTCATTAATGCGTTACCGAAGTAGTACTTTCTTGTTTAGTTAATTTAGACAATTAGATATACCCTTTTGCTTTGATAAGTTCTGCGCACAGAATAGATCCGCCTGCTGCTCCTCGATTTGTATTATGAGAAAGAATAACAAATTTATAATCAAATAGGGGGTCTTCACGCAGGCGTCCGATGGAAACGGCCATTCCATTCTCAATGTTTCTGTGGATTCTTGGTTGTGGATATCGGTCTTCATCGAAATAATAGAGAGGTTTAAGAGGAGCCGAGGGTAATCTGAGTTTTTGAGGCTCTCCTAAAAATGTGAGCCAAGCGTTTTTTATTTCATTAATTTTAGTTTTGTTTTTGAGTTTAACTTGGATGCATTCTAGATGTCCGTCCAGTACAGGGACTCTATTGCACTGTGCACTAATTTTTAGGTTCAAATTTTCTATCTTATTCAAGTTAAACTTTCCAAAAATCTTTTTGGGTTCTGTTTCCAATTTTTCTTCTTCTCCGGAAATGAACGGCACGACATTATCAGTAATATCCATACTGGCAACACCTGGATAACCTGCGCCCGATAAAGCCTGAAGAGTCACAACGTTTACCTCCTCAATTCCGAAATTATCCAACAACGGCTTGAGAGCTAATACCATTCCGATCGTAGAACAATTTGGATTTGTAACAATCATACCCCCCTTGTATGGTTGTGTCTTAATGAGTTCCAAATGATCGGCGTTAATTTCGGGAACAAGAAGAGGTACATCCTTATCCATTCGATGGTTCTTAGAATTGGAAATAACAGTATATCCATTGTTCGCGAATTCTTCTTCAATCTCACCTGCGATACTTGAATCTAAACCAGAAAACACAATCCGACAGTTTAATTCCGGTTCACACTTTTTCACTTCAAGATTTCCAATTTGCTGCGGCAGGGGGCTCGATAATATCCAATTCACTGCATCTTTATATTTTTTATTAATGGATCTTTCGGATGCCGCTAATTCAGTTATTTCAAACCAAGGATGATTTGAAAGCAATTCGATAAATTTTTGCCCGACGCTTCCGGTTGCACCGAGAATGCCTACTGGGATTTTTGGTTCGATAGTCATATAATACTTTCGCACTTAATCTGTATAGTTATCTCAATATTATCTATGGCGTACCTATTTGTCAAGATTAATTTTTTAGGTAAGATAGTTTGTAATCCGGATTATATCCGTTAGCACACCCGCCGCAGTTATCTCTACGCCTGCACCCGGGCCCCTAATAACTATCGGATTATTTTTGCAGTGCTTTGTTGTAAAAGCTATGATGTTTTCAGTTCCTGTAAGAGAATAAAATTGGTGTTTTTTGTCAACTTCTTTTAAAAAAACTTTTGCACGCCCCTTTTCTAATTGAGCAATATATCTTAAAACTTTTCCTTTCTCTTCAGCAGCTTTTATTTTTTGCTCAATGACATAATTGTATTTTTGAAGGAGTACAAAAAAGTCTTTCAAGGTATCTGCTTTTCTTGCTTTCACTGGGATCAAATTTTCTACCTCAATATCACTTAATTCAAGCTTAAGCCCAATTTCTCTGGCAATAATTAATAACTTTCTTGCTACATCAGTCCCGCGAAGATCCTCACGAGGATCGGCTTCAGTGTATCCTTTTTGCTGTGCCGCTTGGACAATTGCACTAAAAGCTGTTCCGCTTTTGAGAGAGTTAAAAATAAAACTAAGCGTTCCGGAAAGTACCCCCTCAACTTTTTCAATCGTGTTTCCGCTTAAGAACAGCCCTTTTGCTGTTCTAATTATCGGAAGCCCTGCTCCAACAGTTGTTTCATACAAAAACTTTGTATTGTGCTCCAGAGCAATTTCTCTTATCTTTTTATAAAGATCGTAGTCTCCTGAATTTGCCTTCTTATTGGGCGTTACGATTGAAATATTAGCAGCCAAAATTTCAGAATATTTTTTCACAATGTCATCTGATGCCGTGCAATCAATAAAGACACTGTCTGGTAATTTTAAGTTGATCATTGTGTTGATAAACTTGTTTAGAACCGTTTTTTCACCTGAGCGGGTTAATAGAGATTTCCATTTTTTGAGGGAAGTCCCTTTTTCATTTAGATACATTTTTTGAGAGTTTGCCAAGGCAACAACCCGTATATCAAAATTATACTCATTCGAAAAGTATTCATGCTGATTCTTAATCTGCCTGAGAAGAGCTGAACCAATTAACCCCGTACCAATAAGAAAGAGATTAATGGATTTCAGACGTGATAAGAAAAAAGCTTCGTGAAGAACATTAAGTGCCTTCGTTTCCTCCTGCTTTGAAATTACCATTGAAATATTTAATTCAGATGAACCTTGAGCTATTGCGACGATATTAATGCCATTTCTACCAAGTGCTTGAAAAACTTTTCCCGCAATGCCGGGCGTTTTTCTCATCCTCTCTCCTACAACAGCTATGATGGAAAGATCATTCTCTATTACGACTTCACCAACTTGTTTATCTAATATTTCAAGCCGAAGTTCTTCTTTAATCAGTCGCTTAGAGAGTGTGGCGAATCCAGGAAGTACCGCAAAGCACACAGAATGCTCAGAAGAAGCCTGTGTGATCAGAATGATATTAATTTTTTTTGCAGCTAGCGCACCGAAAATTCTTTGTGCTATTCCTGCAATGCCCACCATACCACTTCCTTGAACTCTAAGCAAAGAAATATCATCGATTGAAGAAATTCCCTTTATGGGGAAAATTTTTTCGTTAGCTTTATCGGCAATTAAAGTTCCCTCAAAAGAACGATTGAAAGTATTCCTTATCCTTATGGGAATTTTTTTATCTAATGCAGGCTGCATAGTTGGAGGATGAATTACTTTAGCACCGAAGTGAGAAAGCTCCATGGCTTCTTCATATGTCATGCTCTTAATTGAAAACGCTTTACTGACTTTTTGAGGGTTAGCCGTCATCACACCGTCCACATCTGTCCAAATTTCAATTTCTTGAACTTCGAGAGCGGCTCCGAAAATCGATGCGCTTAAATCAGATCCCCCCCTTCCAAGAGTAGTAGTTTCTTCTGCCAAAGTCGAACCAATAAAACCGGTTACAATTTGCAGTTTTTTATGAAGACTAAAATAGGTCTTTATGTTATGATAAGTTTGATCGAATAGCACTCTTGCATTTCCAAAATGGTCGTCTGTTTTGACTAAAGATCGGCTATCCAAAAATTCATTCTTAATTCCTCTATCGAATAATGCCCAAGAAATAATAGATGCGGAAAATCTCTCTCCAAAGCTCATAATGAAATCCAACGTTCTTGGTGTGAGTTCTCGCACAAGAAAAACTCCGTGTAATACATCCGCGAGCTCTTTCAAATCCGACTTCAGTTTTGTAATTGCCCTGTCACGGTTTTTGTGCGAGATTAATTCTTGCCCGGCGGCTATGTGGCGTTTTTCGATTTCTGTAAATCCCTTTATATATTCGGTCCTGCCTTCAGAAGCTAATTTACTTATAAAAATCAGCTGGTCTGTCACATTTTGAAACGCAGAAAATACTACTAATGTGTTTTTACATTTCCTTTGAGTATTTCTTATGATCTCTATTACATTTTTGATTCGCTCCGGTGAACTAACAGAGGAACCTCCAAATTTCAATACCTTCATATACACCTTAATGAATTTAAGAAATTGAAAAAAAACAAACCTCCTGGTGAGATTAGCTTTTATGATATTAACATCATGAAATCAGCTCTCCATCAACTTATTCCAGTTTAGTGACACAACAACAAAGGATTCGAAATCACTGTAAAATGGAGAAACATCAAGTACGGCACCATCTCAGTGGTTAGAATTTTCTGTATCCAATATTTATAGTTTTGCAGTCATCAGATTAAAGATAATGAAATCAATATTTGCTTGCAATGCGGGGCGATCCGGAAGCGATTTTTTTGAATGTATAATTAAAAATTATGGGGTGTAAAAAAGAATCATGTTGTACTGTGGAATAGACAATTGATAAAACGTCTTTAGCGATACTCTTTGAGGATTTAATTGATACTGATAGAAAACCCTGCCACTATATAGCTAACTTGTGGCGGGTCTGTTTTTGAAACATAACTCACCCTAAATCCCTCTCTTTCAAGAGAGGGACTTCAAGTTCACTCCTTCTCTTGGTAAGAGAAGGAGTAGGAGGATGAGTTCCAGCATTTAACCTGCCAGCCGAACTCAGACTGACGAGGCAGGCAGGCA
>JAHJVF010000410.1 GCA_018828505.1 Bacteroidota bacterium
GTCTGGTTAACTTGTTTTTTTATAAGGAGTTACAGATTGTTCTGTCGATATTTGGTCCAATATACAATGTTGATTAGCTGGACAGGCGGATCATTAGTGTGTTTTTTTGAGGGTACTTTTGTTCTGTAAAAATCCCTGTTCAATAAAATTACCTACTCTTACTGCTCTCGAATATCCAACAATTTCTTCCCATTTAGTATTCGAGGAAATATTTTTTCTTGACAAGGGCATTTTTTTTGGCTTTATCTCGACATCTCGATCATGACTCGAAGTTCGTCGACCATCTTAGCACCATCTCCATCGAACCCGACACTTTTAAATTTTATTTTTCCATCCTTCCCGATGACAAATTTTGTCGGGATGCCTTCCACTCTATAATCTGAAATGACTTTGTTATCAACATCCAAAAGAACTTTGAAAGGATATTTATTCTTCTCTATGAATTCAATTGCATTTGATTTCTTATCCTCCACTCTCTCCCAAGAGTTTACAAACAAAAACTGAATCTCCTGATCGTTTTTAAAGTACTCTACAGCTTGCGTTATTGAGGGAAATGACTG
Source organism: Bacteroidota bacterium (assembly GCA_018828505.1). Lineage (GTDB taxonomy): Bacteria > Bacteroidota > Ignavibacteria > Ch128b > Ch128b > JAHJVF01. The sequence goes on from JAHJVF010000410.1 coordinate 561, forward strand.
CAAGCAAGGACCGCACCAGGTTGCCCAAAAATCCAGAACAACAACTTTCCCACTAAATTCCTTTGATGAGACTTTATCCCCGGCTAAATCGTCTAGTACAAACTCAGCCGCTGGAGAATTGAGCACTTTGGATTCAAGTTCATATCGAAGTTTCAATAATACTTTTTCTTCCAGATCATTTAATTGCTTATTGACCGCTTTTTCCTCCATCCCCTTTTCTGAGAGGAGACTTTTGTAAATCATCTTCATCTTAACAGTGCTTTTCCCTTTAGGTATGAACTCAACGAGTTTTCTCTCAGCAATTGAATGCTGATTCATTTCAAACAGCGATTCAATTAAAAGCTCATTGAGGGATGTGCTTTTCCCTTTTGTGATCTCCACACCCTTTGAAAACTGCTCAAGTGCATCAACCTTCTGCCCAAGCATAAGCTTGATTTTTCCTGTAAGCTCGAAGGTCTTACCGATTTTCTCAAGATTTTCATCTTTCCATTGTTCATCTGTCAGATAGGAAAGTTTCTTTTGTCCTTCTCCTTCTAAATCTTTGCGTGCATGAATTTCTGCGCTCTTAAGATATTCCAATGCAACATTCAGATCACCATCATTTTCATATAGAAATTTTGCCGTTGAACTGTAGAAATCAAAATTTAACTTTTCGGAATTATCCAAAATGAGTTGTGAAATCTTTTCGGATTGACCACTTTTGAATAATTCCCGTGAAATCGATAAGAGCATCGGCGCCAGAAATCTGCTGTCAGGATATTTCATCTTAAAATCGTCAAACATTTCCAACTTCATTGAAATATCTTTTTCGATAGACAATTTTCTAAATAAATCATTCTGAACGAATTCCCCTTCCGGATCTCTTTCCTTAATCATATCCGAAAACTTCATAACACGATCCATTCTTCTCAAACGGGAATTCCATGTAACTAATAAAAGAAGTTCATCTTTTGTCAACTCGTCACTTTTTTCTAACTGATCCAACTCTTGAATTATTTCGCTTTTTGCTGCCTCACCTTTTGCTCGATTGAGAGTTTCAAAATAAGTTCCGAGATATGAATTTCGACTGGTTGGGTGTAACTCAAATTCTTTATTCATTTCATCCATTGGTTTTTGTTCATTGCTTACAATTCCCAGAAAATATTCGCCCCAAGACAAATATGCGTCAGCAAGTCCGGCATGAAATCCCTGTACGGCTTTTCCATTCTTATCGACAATTTTAATTATGTATCCACTCCCCTTCTGATTTTCAATAGTTTCATCTTCATCCACGAGTTTGAAAATAATCCCGGAATATTTTTCTTCTACTTTGAAATTAGTTTCCCAACTTCCATTTTTCTCTTCCATGCTGAATGACGAAGCATTGAGTTCATCTTTTGCGAATTGATATGCGATGAGCTTTACAATTTTTGCATCTTTTAGTTCAGAATATTCTGCGTTGAAAATTACTCTTACCTCTTCGCCACTCTGAACAATGGATGATACGATTTTTACCTGTGCAAGCGAAATAACTGATAATTGGCACACTAAAAAAAGAGAGCTTAATATTCGGAAAGTCATTTCAATTCCTTAATTTTATTTGATAAATGAGCCGAATCAAAAAAGGTCAAAATTGAAAATTAATGCTACACTTCACGAAACGTTTCGTGTAGTGAAGATTCGTTTTTAATTCA
>JAHJVF010000411.1 GCA_018828505.1 Bacteroidota bacterium
GAAAATGCCTGCCCCGATTAATATGCTTTAACAAGTCGAATCGGGGGAAAATGGCTAACGGAAAATGCCTGCCCCGATTAATATGCTTTAACAAGTCGAATCGGGGGAAAATGGTTAACGGAAAATGCCTGCCCCGATTAATATGCTTTAACGAATTGAATCGGGGGATGATGGAAAATGTAGAACAGATTTTTAATCTGTTCGGCAATAAATTGATATTACTTTTGGTCTTGTTACTAAATATTGGTTTGCATGCGCAATCTGTTGATTCTTTGGTTGTGGAAGCGGTAAAAAATAATCCGCAGTTGAAATCACTGCAATACAAAATCACTGCATCGGAAAAGAGAAGTGAATCTATCAACACTCTGCCGGCGCCGAATCTTTCGGTCGAGTTTTCTCAAGTCCCGACAAATTCAATTGATATTCTCAATCAATCCAACTCAAACAACTTTGCGCTCTCACAAATGTTTCCTCTTGGCGGAAAGTTAAATGCAATGGCTGATGTTGAGAGAAAGAATACTTTAGTAGAAGGTAACAATTATGAGATATATAAAATCAATCTTACTGCTCAAGTAAAAATGTCTTATTACACACTTTGGTTGATTGATAGAAAAATCGAAGTTCAGAAGAAAAATATTGGTCTCATCAATGATGTAATTAAATCGATTGAATCATCTTACTATACCAACAAGATCAATCAAGCGGATTTTCTTACGCTTCAAAGCGAAATCGCATCCAATGAAACCCAGCTTTTGATTCTTGAGAAGCAAAAGGAAGCCGAGATATACAAAATCAACAAACTTCTCGGACGCAATCTTGATTCAAAAGAAGTTTATGCTGTTGCAGATTTTTCAGCGGATCTACTTTCAACTTCTCAATCAAAATTGGAAGAGCTACTCGGTTACTCTAATCCATCCCTTAAAAAAATGGGCAGTATGATCGAAATGAACAAAGCAATGATTGATGCGAACAACCGTGAGTTAATTCCCGACTTGATGGTTCAAGGAATGTTTATGAGAATGCCGCGAGGAATGATATTAACTTCTAAAAGTGATCTTTCAATGCTCGATCCAAAAACAGAGACAATGTATTCGCTTATGTTTTCAATCAATCTTCCGTTTGCACCTTGGGCTATCAATAAATACAAAGCTAAGGAAGAAGAACTATACGCCGGTATCAACAGCATCGAGTATGAAAAAATTGATATGCAGCGCGAGATGACTTCTCAATTGAAAGCGGCTCTTGTTAAATATAACACCGCAGTTGATTTAACAAAACTCTACAACGATAAAGTAATTCCGCTGTATAGCAAAGCGGCAGAATCGCAAGTCTCGGCATATCAAAATAACAGAACCGGCGTTACTACCGTAATTGATTCTTACCGCATGTTGTTAATGCAGCAGATGAATTTTTACATGTCCAAAGCAGATACGCAAATGTCCCTTGCAGAAATTGAATTGATGGTTGGAGGGAAATGATGGATGATGGTAAATGGATGATGGAGAATGGTTGATGGAGAATGTTTGAGGTGTGATGGAAAAGATTATGATATTATTAATTAAAAAATAAATAGTAGGAGAAATAAATATGAACTCAAAAACAGAGGAAATGTTAAATCGAACTTTTCAGTTTGCAGTAGATACTTTGAAATTCCTAAATGCTCTTCCACCCACAACTGTGAACAAAGTTATAATTAATCAGTTGGCAAAAGCGGCTACTTCAATCGGAGCGAATTATGAAGAATCGCAAGCGGCAGAATCCAGAGTCGATTTTATTCATAAAATTAGTATTAGCTCAAAAGAGGCAAGAGAATCTAAATATTGGTATAGAATTCTAAATGAATTATTAAAGGAAGAAAAACAATTAGCTCAAATCAAAGTGTTAGTAAATGAATCTGAACAGCTCAGTAAGATTTTTACTTCAATAAAATTAACATCACAAGAAAATAAGAAGAAGAAATAATATGAAAACACTAAAATTATTTTTTACATCAACCCCGCCTGCCTCTTTGCTATATACGAGGCGGGCAGGCATCAACCATCAACCAATATACATCGCCATGCTTTTGGTTGTGATATTTATTGGATGTTCATCAAAGGATACTGACGAAAACACTCAAACAGAAACCAAGACATATTGGACTTGCACAATGCATCCTCAAGTCAGATCAGATAGACCTGGAGCTTGCCCGATCTGCAACATGGATCTAATCAAAAAAGTCGAAGATGCGGAAGAACAACCAGCTACCGACGAAGAGATGGCTAATATGATTACGTTAAGCGGTAGGAAACAAGTGCTTGCAAATATATCAACGGTTATTGTGAAGAAGGAAAATCTTCAAGAACAAGTTACTGCTTACAGCTATCTAGATTTTGTAGAAAACAACCGCAGAACTATTTCAGCTCGCTTTAATGGAAGAATCGAAAAATTGTTTGTCGATAAAACCGGCGATTATATTAAGAAGGGTCAACCACTATTTGAAATATACAGTCCTGATTTAGTGCAAGCGCAAAATGAATATCTGATTGCATTAAACAATTCATCAAATTCGACTTCTCTTGTAAATGCTGCAAAAAAGAAATTGGAAATTTTCGGTTTGACATCAGAACAAATTCAAACGCTTGAAAAGAATCGGGAAATAAATATCACGCTAACTTATTACTCGCCAATCAGCGGAACTGTAATAGAAAAGAAAGTGCAAGAAGGTGTTTATGTGAACGAAGGCACTGCAATTTATGATGTTGCCGAACTTTCAACCCTTTGGAATATCGCCGAAGTTTATGAGAATAATTTGGCAAATATTAAAGTTGGCAGTCCGGTAAAACTTCGTCTAAGAGCTTATCCCGGAGAGGAATTTAACGGAAGAGCCACTTTCATTTACCCGGTAATTAACTCTCAGACAAGAACAGTAAAAGTAAGAAGCGAATTTTCAAGTTATGGCGGTAAACTTAAACCGCAGATGTACGGTGAAACAGTTTTCAGCAGAGATGGCGGAAAAGGGTTACTCGTTCCGGCAGATGCAGTTATCATTGCCGGCAAGAGAGCCGTTGTATGGGCAAAAGCCGGAGACGGGATGTTTGAAGCACGTGAAGTAACGCTTGGTAATAGATACAATAATAAGTATCACATTATTTCCGGATTAAATGAAGGCGATGAGATCGCAGCTACCGGCGGTTTCTTAATTGATTCCGAAAGTCAGTTAAAAAGCGGGATGCCAAGCGGACATCAACACGACGAAAGCGACTCACGAAAGGATCAAAAAGAAAAACCTAAGTCAGAACCTTCTGAAGAAAATTCACACCAAAGTCATTCGGGAAAGATTAATGATAATTCTTTGAAAACATTTAATTTTGTCTGTCCGGTTTTAGGCGAGCCGGTTTCTGAAAAAGCTCCAACCGTTGAATATAAAGGAAAGATAATCGGATTCTGTTGTAAAGGATGCGATAAGAAATTTGCTGCCGACCCTGAAAAGTATATGAAAAATTTGAGTGGCGATGGCAAAAAATTCATCGGAGAAAGTTAAATTTTTATCAATAATAAATGAGCCGAATCAAAAAAGGTCAAAATTGAAAATCAATGCTACACTTCACGAAGCGTTTCGTGTAGTGAAGATTCGTTTTTGGTTCAATTTCAAAACAATTTTTATTGA
>JAHJVF010000412.1 GCA_018828505.1 Bacteroidota bacterium
ATGCCGGTGGAGGTTTAATTGGAGATTATTCTCATTGCAGCTTTCAGATTGAAGGAAGCGGAACTTTTCAAGGATCAGACTCCACAAATCCCTTCATTGGGCAAAAAGGGAAACTGGAAAAAGTTAGTGAAGTAAGACTCGAAATGATTTTCGAAAAATGGAAATTGAATCTTATTCTTAAAGCCCTTGCTGAATCGCACCCCTACGAAGAACCGGCATATGATATTTATAACTTAGAAAATAAGAATGTTAATTTTGGATACGGTGCGTTTGGCATCTTGAACAAAAAACTTGAGACAAAAAAATTCGTTGAGTTCGTAAAATCGACTCTCAAGGTACCATCTATAAAATGGACAAAAGGGAAATCAAAATATATCGAAAAAGTTGGTGTTTGCGGCGGAAGTGGCTCTGATTTAATACCAGCCGCTATCTCAAATAATTGCGATGCATTTGTAACTTCAGACATTAAATATCATACCTTTTTGGATTACTCAGATGAAATCACCCTTATTGATGTAGACCACTACTATTCTGAGGCTGCTATTCTTGAAGTGTTAAAAAATAAGTTGCAAAATTTTTTCAGATCGAGAGGTCAAAAAATCCCTATTGAAGTTTATTACCAAAAGGAAAATAAAATAAAAGTTTTATAAAAATACAGGAGACAATCTAAATTGCAAAAGCGATTAAAATCACTCTGGCAGGTTCAACAAGTTGATAACGAGCTTGACAAGCTCGAAGAACTCAGAGGCGACCTTCCAAGGGAGTTGAAATTATTAGAAGAAAAATTGAAAGAACTTTCGGAAAAAGTCGAGGAGAGGAAACAGGAACGTATTGATTCGCAGAAGAAGCGGGAAGAAAATGACGAAGTAGTTGCACAATCAAGAGCAAATCTGAAAAAATATAAAGCCCAACTTCTTCAAATTAAAACCAACCGGGAGTATGATGCTCTTATGAAAGAGATTGATCATACAACCGAGCTGATCACCAAGCTTGAAGAAGAAAACAATACTCTTGCCGACCAGAGCAAAAAGCATGCACTTGAGATTGAGGAGATGGAACCCGAAATCGCCAAAATCAAGGAAGAGCTTAAAGAAAAAGGAAAAGACTTAGCAGAGATCGATAAAAAAACGGAAAAGGAACGAAACGCTCTACTCGCTAAGAAAGGAACCGTTGTTTCAAAGATCGGCAGAGGTGATTTGAGCTATTACAACCGTATTCGCGAAGCAAAAGGGCGAGCTGTAGTTTCGATACGTAGGAATGCTTGTGACGGTTGTTTTGCTTCTGTTTCTTCTCAAAAACAGTTAGAAATACGCCGAAACGATCGAATTCACACTTGTGAATCTTGCGGTAGAATTTTAGTTTCAAGCGAGATAGAAAAAATTACACTTGAAACCAACTAACGCACGATTAGTTGGTTTCTTCATCAGTTTTTCTTTTACAGTACACCATTACGTTTTACACCTATTATTAGAATTTTTTAAGATTTTGACGAAATCTTTTATTATATTTTAATAGCTTTAGTTAAATAGAATCAATTTCTTTTTTTTACCGAAGTTATTTGAATTTTTAAAATTGACATTAAATCAGCTTTGATTCTCTCTCATCAAAGTATTGAAAAAATTTATAGCAAGAGTTTGTTGAAAAAATATTGAGAGAAATGATCGAAAATAAAGGTAATCGTTCTGCCATTAGGCAGGAAGGAAAGTCCGAACTCCAAAGAGCAGGATACCTGATAACATCAGGGGGTCAATTGACCAGCCACAACATAGCTATGTAGTGGCAGGTGTAAATCGTTGACTACGGAAAGTGCCACAGAAAAAATACCGTCCCGACTCCGTCCCGCCTGCCTCATCCAAATTAATGGGGCGGGCAGGCAGCTGACGGATGTCGGGGTAAGGGTGAAAAGGCAGGTTAAGAGCCTACCGTCTCGATAGTAATATCGAGAGTCCCGCCCTGAAGAAATTTCTTCAGCAAGCGGGATTCTGTCGCAATTTGTTTGACGATAGAACAAGGCAAACCCTATCCGGAGTAAGGTCAAATAAAGAAGGAAGTAAACATGGTTCGATATCGAAACATTATACTGCGAAGCTGCTCGCTTTCGTTATTACTTCTGGGTAGACCGCACGATTCCTTTGGTGACAATGGAACTAGATAAATGATTACCGTCCCGACTTTGTCGGGGAACAGAATTCGGCTTACTTCTCGTTCATTTCTCTCCTTTAAATTACTCAATGATTCAAAAACACTGGAAAATATTTGAATTTAACGATACTTTCACTCGGGGAATTTTATCCGATGAGTTGAACATCAGCCCTATCTTGGCACAAATTCTTATCTCAAGAGAGATCGACAATTTTAAAAAGGCAAAATTGTTTTTCCGTCCAGAACTCACCGACCTCCACGATCCATTCGAAATGGATGGAATGGAAGCTGCAGTAAAGCGAGTTATAAAAGCATTAACCGATAACGAGAAGATTCTAATCTACGGCGATTATGATGTCGATGGAACAAACGCTGCTTCTATGTTATATTTATTTTTGCGTGAAATTGGAGGCAACTCAACAATTTATATTCCTAATCGATTAAAAGAGGGGTATGGAATTTCACCTGCCGGAATTGAATATGCAGTCAAGCTCGGTACAAGTCTTTTAATATCTGTCGACTGTGGGATAACTGCGATCGATGAGACCGAATATGCGAAATCTCTAAATATCGATTTAATAATTTGCGATCATCATGAACCCTCAAGCACAATTCCTAACGCTGTTGCAGTTCTTGATCCTATTAAACCAAATTGTAAATATCCATATAAATTTTTATCGGGTTGTGGTGTAACTTTTAAATTAATAGAGGGTATTTCACAATCTATCGGAATGCGTGACCTTCCTCAAAAGTATCTGGATTTTGTCGCTGTATCGGGCGCAGCAGATATTGTCCCTCTGACAGGCGAAAATAGAATTCTCGTTAAATTCGGATTAGACAGATTGAACGCTGATCCGCGTCCGGGATTTAAAGCCATTATCGAAAAAGCCGGAATGAGTCTCGGTAATATTAACAGTACGAATGTTGTTTTTGGAATTGCACCAAGAATAAATGCAGTTGGAAGATTAGGCGATGCTCAGCGAGCGATTGATCTACTAATTGCCAAAGATTACCAAACCGCAGAAGTGTTTGCTGAAGTTCTTGAATTAGAGAACCGGGAAAGAAGAAAAATTGACGAAGAAACTTTTAATCAGGCTGCTGCAATGGTTGAAAGTGAGATTGATTTTATCAAAGATAAAGCAATCATTCTCCACAAAGAAGACTGGCATGCCGGTGTTATTGGGATCGTTGCATCCCGACTTGTTGAAAAGTATTACAGACCATCGATCATGTTAACAACGCTCGATGGAGTAATTAAGGGTTCAGCTCGAAGCATAGCTGACTTTAATATTTACAATGCAATTAAAAAGTGTGGAGACTCACTTTTACAGTTCGGCGGACACAAAGCAGCGGCAGGTGTCTCTATCGATCCAAACAAATTGAGTGAATTCAAAGAAAAGTTTCTTCAAGTTACTCGTGAAGAGATTACGGAGGAGATGCTGGCGCCAACGCTGAAAATTGATTCGGTTGTTGAATTCAAAGATCTTACTCCAAAATTTTTAAGAATTTTAGAACAATTTGCGCCGTTTGGTCCGCAAAACATGAAACCGGTTTTTTTGAGTGAAAATGTTGAAGTGCTGCCATCTCCACGTATCGTTGGAAATAATCATTTGCTGTTCAGAGTGAAGCAAAACGGGTCAAGTGTTTTTGACATTATTGGATTCGATATGGGACATTTCAGCGAAGAGTTTGATATAACAAATAATAAAATAGATATTGTTTATTCAATCGAATCTATTTCAAAAAATGGCAGTACATTTCCACAATTCAGATTAAAAGATTTAAGATTATCAAAGAAGTAATTTTCAGGAGCTTATTATGTCAGGGCATTCAAAGTGGTCAACTATCAAACGAAAAAAATCTGCAATAGATTCGAAACGAGGAAAACTGTTTACTAAATTGATTAAGGAAATTACAATCGCTGCAAGAGATGGCGGTGGAAATCCCGATGGAAATCCTAGATTACGGCTTGCAATTGATGCCGCCAAATCAGCGAATATGCCTGCCGATAACATTGAACGAGCTATAAAAAAAGCGACAGGCGAACTCGAGGGAGTCAATTATGAAGAGATAACTTACGAGGGTTATGGACCAGGTGGTGCAGCAATCTTAATTGAAACTGTAACTGATAACAAAAACAGAACCGTTTCAGAAATAAGACACTTGTTTACCCGAAATAACGGCAGACTTGCTGAATCAGGCAGTGTTAACTGGATGTTTGACCGAAAAGGGATAATTACTCTCGATAAAAATCAAATCGGTGAAGATGACTTAATGATGCTTGTCCTCGATGCAGGTGCCGATGATATGATTTCCGATGGAGATTATTTTGAAATTCAGACTTCCTTAGAAAATTTTGATAAAGTTCGAAAAACTTTGCTCGAAAAAAATTTGAATCTTGAAAGTGCTTCTCTGCAGATGATTCCGCAAAACCTAGCCTCCGTCGAAGGAAACGATAATGCCGTTGTAATAAAACTTCTTGAATCGCTCGAAGATCTTGATGATGTTCAAAATGTTTACACAAACGCTGACATCATTGAAGAGTAAAATTAATACTCTTTAAATATTCATTCAGATTAAAAAATTCTATACTATTGTTTACCTCCCTTACAGAAGTTACGCATATTGGAAAAACTAATACCAAAATCCGAAATCCTAAACAAATTCAAAATACTAAATTCAAAAACCAATAATCAAACGTTGCGTTTTTTGTTAGTTTTTCCTGCCATATCATAGCATTGTCGTGGCGG
>JAHJVF010000413.1 GCA_018828505.1 Bacteroidota bacterium
GAAAATAGCAAAGACATTAAAGAACTATAAAAATGGAATCGTTAACATCATCAAGTACCGGGTTACTAATTAGTCAGTTGACTAACTGATGCAAGAGCAGAACAGTTTAACGGATCGATACAAAAGTTAAATCATATAGCTCATGGTTACAGAAACTTTGATAACTTAAGATATGCTGTTTTATTCTTTAATGGAAAGCTTGACATGTTTTCACACAATTAACGGTAGAACCATTAATTTGAAATGCCCTTTGTCAAACTCCTGTGGAATATCAATAAACGTCTCAACGATTTCGTTTCTTAAGTAAGTTGTGGGATTTAATGCCACAAGAAATATCCCCTTCCCAACTTCAGAAAAGGGTGGATAAAAGTGGATTCGATAAAGACTTGTATTAATCTTCAACGCTAAAAATTTGCAAGCTCTCTCGAATACACCTTTTGAAATTTCGATTACTTGTTTGTAACGCCAGATCATGTCTTCGTGGACTTCATCGAGACTGCAACCGCCGATTGAATCGTGTGCAGAGTTCTGTATAAGACAATCCCAAGCTAAATCGATGTATTTATCGTTAATATCCATCCCCAAAATTCCGGCGATTGAATTGAAAGGCTCGGCATAAAACTGAAGCCATCTTTCAGCTTCAAAATTTTTTTGTTTGAGATACATTCTCGCCGATGTGGTATAACCATAAAGATTACCGCTTCTCAAATCGAATTGCGAACTTCGTCTTTCACCTTTGACAAGAGATAAGTTTGATAGATTGATGCTTTCTTTGAGCAATCTTGAGTAATCTTCGAGTGTGCTATGGATGACATTTAATTCGGGAATTAAAGATTTAATGTCCTGAATTATTCGAAGCGTTTTAATATTCGGTCCGCTCGAATCGTGCCCTTCCATCCAAATTATATGAGGAGTTGTAAAATCATTCGCTTGATCTTTGATTAACTTTTCTACCTGTTGTTTTATATTCTCTTTGAAATATTTGTCAATAGGTCGGGAAATAAAGTAATCTTCATCAAACATTTCTTTATCGGCAAAATGAAAAAACACACCGCCGGTCTGCCACTTGAATTCAATGTCGTTTGGAAATTCATTATGAACAACAGGCCTGTAAATGTAAAAGTAAAAGTTATATCTCGGCATAGTTGAAAATCTCGAAACTAATGCTCTTGTTCCGTCTGCCCCTTCCCAAATAAATTCAGCTTTTGGTGAGTCGATCGAATTTATTCCGCGGTAAAACATAATTACATCGATTCCAAATTCTCGATAGATTTGAGGAAGTTGAGAAATTTGCCCCCAAGAAAAAGGTGAATATCCAACTTTTGATACTCCGCCAAATTCTTTACAAATTTTATGACCGAGTAAAAGATTTCTTATAAGATTTTCTCCGCCGACTTGAAATTCATCGGGTAAGATGAACCACGGACCGATAAATAATCTTTTCTCTTGAACGAATTTTTTAATAAGCTCTTTTTAATTTGGTTTGATTTCCAAATAGTCAGTAATGATTACAGATTGACTATCCAAATGAAATGCTTTATACTAAGGTTCACTTTCAAGGATGTCTAAAAACTTTATCCATCATTTCAACCAACATCTGTCGATTCCTCTGGAAAGGAAAACGCCACTCACGGTCCCAGTGTGTGTTAGAGATTATGTGATAAACTTTTTTCATACATCATTTCTTTTCATGTTCATAATATTTTGAGAATAACTTCTGGCAGACCAAAACAAGCGACAAATGATGCGGCTTCAAAATTATGTCCTATAGATTTTGCAAATGGAACAGCAACACAAAATCCAATTCCTGCAGAACGGATTGCAATTGTACCGCTTTCACTATCTTCCAAACCGATTACTTTGTCAAAATCTTTTGGTTCAAGATTGAGATGATGAAGAGCTATACTGTACAAATCACGATGCGGCTTTAATCTGATTTCATTCGAATCGTTCGCAGTTACAAATGCATCATAAAATGTTTTGTAATTAGAAAATTTTTCAATTATAATTTTTTCCGATTATTTGATATGTTCCAAAATTTAATTTTATCACGAAGAACTTGGAAGACCTCCGTTAAAACAATATTTGCTTCATAATAAATCGATGATGTAACAATAGCAACTTTCAAAGGATTTGATTCAAACTTTTTACTTAATGCGAGTAACCTTTGATTTATATGCCTTAGATTAAAATTTTCTTTAGTTCCATTTGTAATTCGACAGTAGCATTCGATTAACAAGTCTGTAACTTTAACGACTTCAGTTCCAAGAAGCCCTTTCACGATTGCTAAAAAAATTCCAACTCCAGGTAATGGTTCGATCAAATGTTTGTTTTTTATTCTTAATGATCTCGCCAGCGACTTTTCTTGATTTCCCTTTTGAAACTGCTAACAGAATCTCGTGATACCTTTGATAATAAATCTCAATCGATGCTCTTACAAAATCATGAAAAGAAACGATCGACAAAGAATTTTTATATTTCTTTTGCAGATACGTGTATAAATCTTTTAAATCGGCTTTAGTAATAGCGGGTTTCCTTTTCAGCTCTGTCAGCTTTCCGTCAATTAATATAGTCTCACAATTCAAAGCTCGTAAATTGTTTTTCGCTTCATCCATTCGTTGTCCATCCTTTCCAATGAGAAGAGTCTAAATAGCAGATTCAATGAACGATTTTTTCAGTTCATTCATCTGAATATCTTTACTATAAGTGTTAATTAAATATTCAACATGTCTTGTTGTGCTGTTGCCAATTATATTAGGAAAATCTTTTTCGTGATCTAAACTTTTCCAAGTATTCCTATCTACTCTACCGGAAATTTTCCGCACCATATATTCTAAAGAATGGATACAGATTTCTTCTGTAGTTGTTGTAGTTCCGTCCATATCCATAACTACTGCAAGCAAATCATTTTTTTGGGATAAGATTTTCGGAGCGAACGGGACCAACTCGAATTTCGGGTGAATGTAATTTGGATTTTGAATTAGCGAAAAATCATTTCCTAATTTTTTCAAAAAAACTGCTGCTTCCCTTTGATTCATAATTTTTTATTCAACTATAATCCTTTCGATCTCAAAGCTTGATTATTAGTAGATTATGTAGTAATCAATGAAACACCTTCTCCGAGCAAGTCGGTTACCTCTTTCTCCGATTCACCTTCTGAGTAAATACGAAACATTGGTTCGGTTTCAGAGGCACGCAAAAGCAGCCAGCGTGGCTTGCCACTAAGAGGATCGTTAGCCACAAGTGGATTTCCTTCAAGCATAAATTTTAATCCATTAATTTCATTACGACTGCTGTAAAATGTTAAAACTTTTTTGACTTTAAAATCACAAAGGGTTGTAGGAAGTGAAAGAGCTAATTGAGGTAGTTTTTGCATTCTGTTGTCTTTATCATAATAATAATCGATTCTGTCGTAAAAAATTTTCCCGAATTGTATTCTCCTTGAATTAACATAGCCACTTAAATTCTTTGATCCTGATTTCGCAAGCATCTCAATCATAAAAAGAGCAGACAAAATTCCATCCCGCTCAGGAATATGATTGGCGAAACCATATCCCCCACTTTCTTCACAACCGACAGCTATATTTTCAGAAATCATTTTCTCACAAATATATTTGAATCCGACTTGAACGTCTATCACGCTTCTCTTTTCAGTTTCAAATTGTTTGATTTTATCTGTAACTGAAGATGTTTTTACAATATGTCCGGAAATCTTTTTCTGATTAACGACATAATCGACTAACAACAAAATTGCCTCTTGGGCGCTCAACCACTCGCCGTTTTCAAGCATAACACCAAGCCGATCGGCATCACCATCGGTTGCAAGACCGATTGAATAGGATGAATCTCTTTGCAATTCCTTTTTTAAAGGTAAAAGATTTTTTTCAATCGGTTCGGCACTTCTTCCACTGAAATCAGTTTCAGCTTTACCATAGATTGTGCGAGCTTCAATCCCTTCTTTCGAAAGTATATCCTCGATAATAGTTTGGCCTGCACCGCTCATTGAATCGATTAATACTTTTAGTTTTGAACTTTTTATTGCATTGAAGTCAATAAGCTTTTTTATGTGGTTTATGTATGTTTGGAGGAAATCTTGCCGGTTAATTTTGTTTTCGTTTGATTTAATTTTATTTCTGCCAAGTAATTTTTCAACTTCTGCAGTTTGTTCTGTAAAAAACGGACCGCCGTAATCTCCTTTAAATTTTATTCCATTATAATTCGCCGGATTGTGGCTTGCTGTTATCATCACACCTGCATCAAAGGAATTAGTTTTTACAAAGAAAGATAAAACCGGTGTTGGAATGATTTTGTTTGAGAGAGAAACTAAAATGTTATTGCCTGATAATACCGCGGCAAAAATTTCACCTAGTAATTTCGAATTTTGTCTTCCATCGTATCCAATAGCGACTTTGATTCCCTCATTACGAAAAATTTTTTTGAGATAATCTGCAAAAGCTTGTGCTATTAGCTTAAGGGATTGTTCGTTCACTTCGCTGTCAACCAAACCTCTCCAACCATCTGTGCCAAAGATTATATTCATTTGCTGGATAAGTTGTGCTTAATCGACTGTTTAACTAATTCAAATTTGACATCTCGAATCTTACAATTATTTATTTTCGCAAGAGATGCTAATGATCCGCAAGCTTCGCCTGTCGCGGCAGAAGTTGGCATAATTCTCAACGCTCCGTGAGCTTTTCTTGTCGCTGAGATGCATCTTCCCGCTACAAGTAAATTTTCAGCTTCGCTAACGATTAAGGAACGAATTGGAATTTCATAATATTCACCTTCGAGAATTTCATCCAACCTGTTTTCTTCTCCTCTTTGTGCATGGATATCTATTCCGTAACAGCCGCGGGCAATCGCATCGGGAAATTTTCTACACTTTGTGATGTCTTCTTCTTCCATTACATAATCACCTACAGCACGGCGAGTTTCCCGGACTCCGATCTGCACTGCAGATTCAATAAGATACGAATTTTCAAATCCCGGAATTTCATCCTGCAATAACCTTACAACTTGATGAACCTGTTCTCTGCCAATAAATTCTGCCTTCGTTAGATCGGAAGATGCAGAACCATCAAGATTCAGAATGTTTGATGTGTTGAAAGACGCTTCACCACTTTCAGGCAATGTTGTGTAAAATATATACCGTACATCGTCTGATAATCTATTTTCTTTTATTGCTTTTTTAACGTGCCTGAAATATCCCGCAACAGAAATGATTCTAGATAAGTCGAAATTGTAATCCATCCAGGGGAAGAAATCATCTTTGTGAGCTTTGACATAAGCTGTAGCACGGACAACATCAATACCACCCATTCGAAAGAAGAGGGTGAGTGCCTGTAGATATCCGGTTTTTTCATCCCCCTTTCGCCATGGAAAACCGCCAAGATAAACAAGCTGTGCATCGCCGGTTGTATCGATAAAAATTTCACCTTGAAAAGTTCTCGTCTCTCCAGCAATAAGCGTTGAGATAGACTTAATTTTATTTTTTTCCCGTTTCACACTTACTATTTCAGCGTGAAGCAGAAGGGTCACACCAGCTTCGTTCAATAAATTGAATGCGGCTAATCTAAATACAGAAGCATAAAATCCGTTATCGATCATTCCGTTCAACTCGATCATTTCATTTTCAATCTCTTCGAAAATACCGCGTACAAGTTTTTCACCATTTACCAAGTGCTTCATGAATGGAGAGACCATTCCTGCAGTGGACATACCGCCGACAAATCCATAATGTTCTACCAATAGCACACTTGCACCATTCCGAGCTAATTTTACCGCCGCACTTATTCCAGCAATACCTGCCCCGGCAACGATTATGTCATATTTCTCTTGTAGATTCATAGGTATCATTTGACCAACAGCATCTTCTTAAAATCTATGAACGAAACTTCCCCGTTTTCATCTCTTGCTTCAAGTTCATAAATGTACACACCGCTTGATAGTGCGGAATGTGGAATGCGGAATTCGGAGTTATGAACTCCAGCTTCTTTTACTTCATTGACAAGTGTTGCAACTTCTCTTCCAAGAATATCATAAACTTTTAACCTCACGACACCCGACACTCGTAACTCGTAACTTATAACTGTGCTGGAATTAAATGGATTTGGATAATTCTGAAAAAGTTCAAGTCGTGTTGTAAATGTTTTTGAATCTTCAACACTTGTTGTTGTATTCTGATATAATCTTATTGCATCGGCAATACAATATCCGTCTGAGGATGAAAGAAGTTTTACTTTCAAGGGAATGCCGACAACAAGCGGAAATTCACCAAGATAATTCCACTTCCCGCCATTTGATCTTTGATCGACTGATATAATCGTTGAATCGATCGAAGAGAAAAAGATGACGTATTTTGCATTTGCAGAACGATTTGGATGAGCACTCCACATCACAAATATTTTTAAGCTTCGAGTTTTTTGAGGCACAAAAGTCCATTCACCATAAGCGGGAGAATTTGCGGGAATGACATAATAATCACCGCCGTATCGGTCGGGTTGGGAAGTGGAAATCCATCCTCCAATTCCGGTGAACAAACTATCACTATTATCGATGACCATTGATAGATAATCGTCATTATTATCTATTTCAACATTTTGAAATCCTCTGCCTTCCAAGTTATCAGTAGTAAGAGCACGTACCTCGATTTCATATTCTCCATCCGAAAAAGAATTTACATCGAAGGAAAACTTCCAGGGAGAACCGGTCAATGTTTGAATAAGATTTCCATTCAGAAATAATCTTGCCTCAACGATTGCTCGAGTACACTGTATATCCACAGATAAAGTATCGAATCCTTTCAACACTCTGAATGGAATTGAAATCAATGGAACGTTTTGGTTATATGAAGTCAAAAAATGAGAGGATTGAATTACATTCTTGTATGAATCGGTTACAATCGAATCATTCGTTAATGAAAAATCGGATTTATTGATATTGTGAGAATCATAATCGAACCAAAAGACAGCCTTCACTCGCGGAAATTGTGATTGTAGAGAATTGTAAAGCTGTTGCATGTAAGTTGTACAATAAGAAGTGGTGATTTTTGGAATGGGAGGA
The DNA here is from genome assembly GCA_018828505.1 of Bacteroidota bacterium. Lineage (GTDB taxonomy): Bacteria > Bacteroidota > Ignavibacteria > Ch128b > Ch128b > JAHJVF01. Next base: position 7,063 of record JAHJVF010000413.1, read on the forward strand.
TATCCTCGATATTCTTTTGAAGCCGCTGCCCATTCACAAATCATAACGGGCTTATTCGGAAATTTATCGTACACCGCGCGGAGTTTTTGTAACGTATTGATGTGAGTCTCTCCCATAACCGAATCGTAATACAGTCCCCACATATAAAAATTTACTCCAACCCAATCGACATATTCATCTCCCGGATAATATGGCATTATAGATCTCAGTGAATCGCCGGGGATGTCGGGTCTCCAATTCGGACACCACACCATCGCAACGTTCGGAGCTTCTTGTTTCATAATGTTGTACATTAATTTCCATTTTTCTTTATAAAGCGATGGCGGGCCAAACCAGGGTACCCAATCACCGTTCATTTCTGAAGCAAACCGCAGAAAAATTGGAATTCCACTTCTAGCGGCGGCTTTCGCCCAATTGCGAAGATGCGGACCATCGATTACATTTCGAAAAGCTGAATCAGGCTCAAACCCTAATTGCATAAATGCATTATATTTTTTACAAGAATCGACAAACGCTTTAGGGAATGGAGATGAAACGGACGTGTAAGTGAGATAACCCGCATGTTCTTTGCCGATGAGTTGTTCGAATTTTCCAATTTGCCCGCTGACTTTGACGTCATTCAGAATGAATGCACCGATGTAACAGCCTGCCGCAGGTTCATATTTAGTCAATGTTTGAGAATCTGAACTTTCGATCAGATAAAATAGTATCAAAAAAATTTTTATTGATACGGGTTTAATTTGATAATTTAATATCATATCCGAATATGTAAATAAAATAATTATCGCTCATAATTTAAGCACTGCTTCCCCTCGATAAATCGGGGTTCGCAATAACGAAAAAGTAAAATGAATGAAATCAAATCTTGCTCCTTTCAATCGCATCAACGTACCAACTTGTCACAATCCTCGGCCGTGTAATTGCAGTACCAACCACAACAGCCCAAGCACCGAGTTGAATCATTTTAGAAGCGTGTTCGGGAGAAGCAATTCTTCCTTCGGCAAAAACCGGAATGGAAAGATTTTTCGACAGCTTTTCCACTAATTCAAAATTTGGCTGTGTTTTTGAAACTTCTTTTGTTTCTTGTGTATATCCGTTTAATGTTGTGGAAATACAATCTACACCGGAATCAGCACATGCGACTGCTTCTTCGTGAGTTGCAATATCTGCCATCACTATACACGAATAATCTTGCTTTACTTTTTTAATAAACTCAGAACCGACAAAATTTTCTCTCTTGCGGAATGTACCGTCTATAGCGATGATGTGACAGCCTATATCAATTAGTTTTTTAACTTCATCAAAGGAACCTGTTATCCGAACTGAGCCATCTTCGAATTTGGATTTGATCAATCCGATGACTGGAACGTTTACACTTTCCAAGATTTTTTTAGTCTTATCAATTCCTTCACTGCGGATTCCTTTCGCTCCGCCCATCACAACGGCTTTAGCAAACATCGCAACACTTTCAGGTGAATTGAAGGGATCGTCTCCTTCAGCTTGACAGGAAACAATTAAAGAGCTTTTCAATTTTTTAAAAATATTCTTCATTGGTTATTAATTTTTCAAGTTCGACAACTTTGAGTAATTCTTCGTCCGGACCGAATTCACGAGTTAACAAGTCGTTTATTAAATAAAAATTTTTATCCAAAGATTTTTCTCTTTTAATCGAATAAATCATTTGCGTTTGAGCAGGAAGAATCTGAATTCTTCCACAGCTTTTTAAAAAAAGTTCTGAAAGTTCGGATATCTTCTTATGAGCGGCTGTTTCAAGAAATATTTCGTCTGATGATTTCACTTCAAATGAGAGCCAATATCGTCCATCTTCTAATTGAACCGATTGGTCAACATAATTTTTCAATGAATGATGTAATTGATTTAGCTTATTTGTTAGCAAATTAACACGTGCACTCAACAGTTTGCGCTTTCTGCCTAACAGACTTGAAATTTGGAAGTTGTCGGATGCATCGATAATTTTTTCTGTTGTAAATTTTATTTTTCCTTCACGGCCGATAAGCGTTATTTCATATCCTCCGTCATTTAAAATTTCAATTTCATACGGTTGTACGTGAAAAAGGACGTCAATTCCCGCCTGCTCAATTTCTTTCTGAAATATGTATTTAACGGATTCGGGATTAAGGAAAATTACATTCGAGCTTCTTAAAAGAATTCCAAATTTATCCGACTCAATTTTTTTTAGTATTCTGCTCACAGTTTCAGTCTTGTCATTAAGCGACTGATAAATATTCAACGCTTCGGTAATTGAACCGCCGGGGAATCCGTAAGAATTTATTAAAAGAACCTTTCTACGTTTTTTTACTTCGTGAATTGATGAAACAATTCCGCATAGGGTAGCTCCGGATATTATCGTATCGTAATTCATTTTCATTTTTTCTTTGCGGCAATTAAAACGACGGCATCATCGGGCAGAGTTTTACTTAGCTCGATATCAACCAATGCTAAGATTTGGTTTTCATTTATCAAGCCGGTCATATCGAGTATTTTTCCGCCAATTAATAAAAATAAATCAGGCACGAGAGCACCCGCATCGCCAAAAGTTATTAAATCGTTGATCATTTTAATAATCCCCTGCTTCACTTCTTTAGATTTCACTTCGGAATAAATGCAGTCGTTAATTTGCAGACGGATGGTACCTTCTTTATCTATTACGCGGAGACGGGTGGTCTTATCTTTATATAGTCCAAAAATTTTTTTCCTCATCTCGCTAACACTAACTGCAATCAGCATTGAAGTTCTACCTTCGATTTTTAAATTCTCTTTCGAAGTTTTCAGACTTTGGGCACAAATTTCAAGAAGATTTTCAACACTTAATTCTTTTATTCCAATGTCACGTGTTCTCATCTCGCTCGAGCCGGTTGCAGTTGCAATGACGCGTTTATTTTTTGAATCGATTTCGATTGTCACTTCAATCGATTCGGGAACAGCTCCCATTGATTGAACGGAATTAACTACGGCTTGACGTATGGCAATAAGGTCGCTATCGGTAGGATTGATAATGCTTCGTTCCACAGTGTCACGAATTATACCAAGCGCGGCACCTATAGCTGAAATTACTTCACAGCTTTCGGCAATTTTGAATTTTGTCTTAAGAAGGTTTGCAGTGAATGGAACAATTGCTGGGGCTCCACCGCCGCCGCCGACCAATTCGATTAGATCTTTATCTAATTTGTATTCTCTCACAAGTTGATCGATTACCGGTCTTATCTTTTCAGCAGAAATTGTTAAAATTTGTTCGGCAATTTCTTTTGGATTCGATTTTAATTCATTTGCCAACGATTGAAAAAAATTATCGATTGCAATTTTATTTGCGGAGCTGTGTCCGGCTTGTTTCTCTAAAGAAAGATAATTTGAAGCTTCGGTAGTTGTAAGTGCGTACTTTTGTTCCGGATTCGATTTGTTTTTAATTAAAAGATAATCGTCAGGATCGCCTTTGAGTGGTTGAATTTTTTCAAGCTCAATATCTTTGAAATCTTCCTGCTCTGCAAATGCGATGTAGGATAGATTTGCAATATGCGCACTTCGAGGACCGACATCTTTAATTTTGCTATCATCCAAACGAACCATCGAGCCGCCTGCAATGCCAAGCGTTCGCACATCAAGCGTTCGAAGATAAAGACGATTAACACCTATCTGCGCCGATTTTACCTGCGGCTTCCCGTTTTTAATAACTGAAATATCGGTTGAGGTTCCTCCAACTTCAATAAAAATTCCATCGGAAACTTTTGCGTACATCAATGCCGCCGCAACTCCCGCCGCCGGACCCGAGAGCATTGTTAAAATCGGTCGTTTCCTCATTTCATTGATATCCATTATTCCGCCATCGGAACGCATAACCATCAGAGGCGCTTTTATTCCACTTTTTCTAACCGCCTCTTCGGTCATATTCGCAGTCTCAAGCATTTTGGGCATCATGCTTGCGTTGATAATTGCAGTTCGCGTTCGTACTCTCAATCCGTACAGTTTCGAAATATTACTCGCCGCAGTTGCAAGCAATCCCATTTCTTTTGCTGTTTCAATAACAAGCTCTTCATTACTTGTATCGTCAACTCCGAAAACTTCACTTGCAACAATTACTTCAGCACCCTGTTCTACTAAATCTTTAATTACATTCTTTATGTGATCCGGTTCCAATTCATTTGTAGAATCGATGTATTTGTATCTGGTTTGCAAAAATTTATCTTTAGAAAGCTGAATATTTTTCGGATCGATTTGTTTCGATGCAAATTTTCCTTCAACTCCTTTTCCCATTCCAATCACACCAACAACAGCAACATCCCCTTCGAGTAAGGCGTTTGTTGCTTGAGTTGTTGAATGAGCAATGAGAACGACTTCATCCGTATTTATCTTAGCATGATCGATTAGCTTCATCATTGAATCGACTACACCCTTGGCAACTCCTTCGCGGGCAGTATGAGTTGTGGGGAGACAGACTTTCCCGATGATATTGTAATTGGAAATATCAATCGCTACGGCATGTGTGAAAGTACCGCCGACATCAATTCCTATTTTAATTTTTCTCATTTCTTTAATAATCCGTGTATTCTGTTAATCATCCACTCAACTAACAAATCGATACTTTTTTTCTTAATTCATAAACATCAAAGCAGAAGCAATCAATCCAACAAAAGCCAAAGCCCAGGTATAAGGGATAGTGTTCCATAAAACTTTTTGAACATCGACACGCATTTCGTTTGCAAGCCAGACATTATGCGTATTTGTTGGATCGCTAATCCCTTGAATTTGACCAACCGCCAATAGTAAACCCATTATTGAGGCCGGATTCATCCCGCTTGCTAAAAATACAGCGGCAAGTCCGTAACCCATTCCCCACACATTTAATGGTCCACGGTAAAGCGCCAAAGGTGCCGCAAGGGTAAAAGTCAGAACGTAAGTCAAAGGATTTTCGGGCACAATTTTCATCATCAAGGGTTTGAGCAGATTTAATACCGGCCATCCTTCCGGATGAGATGAATTCCATTCGCCGCCGGGTCCCATAATTGCATTAAGGAGCATTCCAATCCCGAGCATTAGAACAACGGCTGGCATTACGACACTTCCACCCTCAAAAATAGAGCGGATGAAAGTATTCATAATTCCTTTCTTAAAACTTGAAAGTAATCCGTAAATCAAACCGCTAATAAATGCGGCAATAAAATTCATCTCAAAGATCAAAATTAAAAGCAAGGGAAGTATCGGAGTGAAATATGCTGTCCAGTGGACTTTGTTTTTGTCTTCGTTGGAAAACAATAATCGAAAAATAATTAATGCAAATAGAAGAATAATTCCACCTGCCAAGAGAATTTTCAAAACATAGAACGAAGAACTGAAAATTTCTGAAACAGATTCTTGTAAATCTACCGATAGAGAGTTGTAGGTTATTGCCAGAGCAGTTACGAATAAAATGACAGCTAAACTTGCGACAAATATTTTCTTTAAGTTTAATTCGTGTCCATCGCGAAAGAGCTGGATAGTTATATAAATCAAAGCCGCGATGAAAGTTAATCCAAACATAACCAAAGCGAAAGAACGAACTTCAGCAACGGTTAAATTCATTACGTCAATGTAAACAGCCCAGTTGCCTGCGTTCAAAGTTCCACCGATGCTCAAACCGATAAGAAAAATTCCTACAATTGTCATTGAACCGATTCCTACAGAAGACATTATTGGAAGTACAATCGTTGCAACCATAATTATTGCACCAAGTCCATTGAGAGTCGTAAACAATAGAATAATTATTGCAAGCATTATCACGGCAATTGTCCATGGTTTATCTCCGGAAAGTTCAGCCCCCTTTTTTATAAAACTTTCAGCGATTCCGGTTTTTTGAAGAAAAATGCTCAACATGCTTCCAAACATCGCAATGGTATATGCATTGTGCAGTTTCAGTGAACCTTGTCCTATGACGTATTGAATTGTATCGGTTATCGAGACACCGCAAATAATTGGAATTAAAAATGCCATAAATGGCAAGGCAAGAAGTGCGGGTATTTTTCTAAGAAACATTAGAAGGGCAAGTGAAAGAAATACTATCGCAAGAAGAACGATTTGAAGAATCTGCATACACAAAGTTAAGAAATTTCTTTAATCAAAAAAATTCCTCGAAGCTTGCTTCGGGGTCACAGAGTCGATAATTTGGAGACATGAGTGAACACATCATCAAGCGTCATAATAAAAGCCTGTTGATATATCATGTGGTATGTCCATGAAAATATCGGAGGAAGATATTTAGCGAGTTAGTCGAGAGTACATTGAAAGAAACATGCAAGGAAATATCAAAACGATATGAGATAAATTTTATAGAGATAGGTAACGATGAAGATCACGTGCATTTTTTAGTACAAAGTGTCCCCATGACATCCCCCAAGAGTTTAGTTCAAACAATAAAAAGTATAACAGCGAGAGAGATATTCAAGATTCATCCAGAGGTAAAGCAATTATTGTGGGGCGGACATATATGGACGAGCGGATATTATGTAAATACTGTAGGTCAATATGGAAACGAAAAAGTGATAAGGGAATATGTTGAGAGTCAAGGTCGAAGATATAAGCAAATATATAAAGGACAAATGAATTTGTTTGACTAAGATACCTCGCAGCTTGCTGCGGGGTTATTCATTCAATTTTTGACCGATCGGCAATTTTGTTTAGCGCAAGGGAAAAAAATTATGGTTTATTCCAAAATATAAATTAGAGTAGTATATTTGAGCAAGAGAAACTTTGGAAAGAAAGTAAATATTTGAGCAGTCGATATCAGGAGGATCCTAAATATAGAAAACGGCAGATGAAGCTTTGCAGAGATCGTTATCACAAAGATCCGGAATATCAAAATAATACTTTGGAGCGGGCTAAAAATCGTTATCATGAAGACCCCGAATATCGTAAAGCCACAATTCGACGTGCCTTGGATAGATATTACAGACTCAAAGCGGAAAAAATTTCCGCAAAACGAAAAAAGAAAAAAAGCTAAAATTAATATAGTGACCGGGAAGAAACTTTTCTTTTGGGGTTTTATTTCAATCATTTCCATTTTTTCATGTTCAAAAAATAATTCCGTGACAACTATTGAATTCTGGACGTTACAGCTCAGTCCAACCTTCAATCAATATTTCAATGAACTGATACAGGAATACGAAAAGAAAAATCCTTCTATTTCTATTAAATGGGTAGATATTCCCTACGATGCTGTAATTCAAAAATTGCTTGCATCGATTGCCTCAGGCGATGCCCCGGATGTTGTAAATTTATCGAGCGATTTTCTGGCGAAGTTTAACGACATTCAGGCGCTTGTTGACTTTGCAACTCTTTACCCAAAAGATATTTTTCAAATCTTCCTGCCGAATGCCCTTGAAAATTGCACGTTCGATGGAAAGATTATCGCCCTTCCTTGGTATTTGAACACATATGTCACTATTTACAATAAAGCACTAATTAACGATGCCGGATTTCAATCAAACGATATTCCGAAAACATTTTCGGAATTGATTCAATTTGTCCGCAACTATAAAAACCGCACGAGCAAGTTTGCTCTATTTTGGAACATTGGTAAAGATAGTTACTTACCGATGATGTTGGAATCCGAAGGCATCGCGATGACAAATGATGAAATGACCCGCGCAGAATTCAATTCACAAAAAGGAATTGAGCTGATTTCTCAATGGGTCGATTTGTATCGCGAAGGCTATTTGGACAGTGAAGCAATCATCAAGCCTGGTTCTTCGATTATCGAACCTTATCAATCGGGGCAATCTGCAATCGTATTTACCGGACCGGTTTTTCTGAAACGGGTGAAAGAAAACGCTCTAAAGATTTATGAACAAACAGACATTGCTCCGGCAATAGTCGGCTCAACAGGAAAGTACGAACTTGCTACAATGGCACTTTCAGTACTCGGTACAAGCGAAAAGAAAAAGGAAGCCGCATATTTCGCAATGTACGTTGTCAATGCAAAGAATCAGCTTGCCTTCAGTAAATTGACCACAACTTTTCCATCTGTTAGTGAAGCGCTCAATGATCCTTTCTTCACAACCGATGACGGTACGGTTGAGTCAAAAGCCAGAAATATCGGCGTTAAAGAACTGCCTTATTCCGTTCGACTTCGAAAATATCTCCAGCATCCTAAATTCGATGAACTTCGGGATATATTTGATGAAGCGATTCAAAAAGCTTGTCTCGAAAAATTGACAACGAAAGAAGCAATGGATAAAGCCGCAGAAGAATGGAATAGAATTTCGGGGAATTACAGTGAATTGTGAATCGTTAATCTCAGAACTTTATGAACATTATACTCTTTAGAAACTAACTTGAAATCGAACAAAGCATATTTTTTTCTGGGGCCATCACTAATTTTCTTATCTGTTTTTATACTCCTGCCAATGATATTAATTTTTTATTATAGTCTGCTGAGGTACAATGTTTTTGAGCCGAGTCAATTCATTTTATTTGATAACTACTTAAAGCTCTTTTCCGATAAAACGTTTTGGCAGACTTTTATTAATTCTCTTATATATCTCTTAGTAACTCCAATTCTTATTATTATTTCGCTGATCCTTGCATTAGCCGTCAGAGAAGCAACTTCCGGTGCAAAATTTTTTCGGACAATATATTTTCTCCCGGTAGTTACACCGATTGTAATTGTCGGAATAATCTGGCGATGGATTTTTAGCGAAGATACCGGTTTAATGAATTACCTTTTGTCACTTTTATCTCTTCCCAAAATATTTTGGCTGACCGATTATCCGACTAATATAATCAGCGTTATGCTCGTAACAATTTGGCGAGGGTTTGGTTATTATCTTGTTATATTTTTAGCCGGATTGGCCGTTATTCCAAAAGGCATAGAAGACGCAAGCCGCCTGGATGGTGCAAGTTATTTTCAGCAAGCGTACTATATTTTAATACCTAACTTAAAACCGACTATCACTTTAATTTTCGTTATTTCAAGCACCGCCGCAATAAAACTTTTTATCGAACTCTATATTTTAATTCCCGGCGCTCCTATGGATAATAAAACGATTATGCTCTATTTATATAGGCACGCATTCGAAAGATTTGACCTCGGTTACGGATCGGCAATCGGAGTCGTTCTATTTTTGCTCACACTCGGCTTTTCGTATGTAAATGTTAAAATGATGGAGCGGTCGTGAAAATAAAATTCTCCCGCTTTGCAGTTTACCTATTTCTAATATTTGCGGCGATTGTTTCGGTATTCCCTTTCATTTGGCTTTTAAGTACATCATTCAAAGGTGCGGAAGAAATATTCTCGTTTCCTCCGACTCTCATTCCTAACGATTTCGTTTTCGAAAATTATTCCGGTGTTTGGAAAGCGATATCGTTTGAAAAATATTTCGTTAATAGTTTAATAATCTCGGTATCGACAGTTGTGTTGACTATTTTTCTTTCTTCTCTTGCCGGATTTGCTTTAGCAAGATTTCATTTCCGCGGCAGGAAGATAATATTTCTAATCATTCTTGCCACCATAATGATTCCTCAGGAAGTGATAATCGTTCCGCTTTATACAATAATCCTTAAGTTGAAATTAGCAGATACTTTAATCGGTGTAATTCTTCCTTTTGCTGTTACAGGCTTTTCGATTTTTATGATGAGACAAGCATATCTTTCAATTCCAAAAGAAATTGAAGAGGCGGGGATAATGGATGGATGTTCTTACTTGAAATTCTGGTGGAAGGTGATGATGCCGATGACAAAACCAACAATTGCGACTTTAACTATTTTCACTTTCATCGTAACTTGGGGTGACTTTCTATGGCCATTGATTGTACTAAAGAGTCCGGAAAATTACACGCTTCAAGTTGGATTGAGTTATATGATAGGAACGTTCATTAATAACTATCGATTTGTTGCGGCGGGTGCTGTGCTTGCTACAATTCCCGTGATTATTGTTTTTCTCTTGATGCAAAAGTATTTTGAAAGAGGAATTTTTACTGGCGCTGCGAAAGGATAAGTATTGAATAATTATTATAGAAATTTCCTCAAGACTTCATCTCAAAGATTCGTGTAATACATCCCACCAACCATAATTGATGATATGAACGATATCAAAAATCATTAGCCCGTCTGTTTTCTTAAGACACATTTCAACTGCTCTTTGAAACTGTTCAGGGTGGTCTTTGTATTGCTCAACGTATAATCCGCCGATTACATCCACAGCATCCATTACGACTTCCTTCGCTATCTCTGCTGAACCTTCAACAGAATACCAATATTCTTTTCCTTGTCCCATTGCCGCTTCGCCACGTTTAATCGTTTCAGCATTAATTCGCTCGACTTCATCTTTAGTTACCTCGAAGAAGTAACAACCGGTTGTGTAGAGATCGAGAAGTTCAGCATAGCCGTAATTTTTGTAATTCTCTGTTGCCCAACTGTATTTCTTAAAAGGATCATAATTTTTGCTTGCCCAATTTACACCAACTTCATAATACAGTGGATACCAGGACCCGGTATAATCACCGAATAAAATTTTAGGATTGATTGCTTTTACTTCTTTTCTTGCTTCTTCAAAAAAATGATAAATGACCGATGCTCTCCATTCAAGCCACTTTTTGTAATACTCACCTTCAATTCGAATTTTACTTCCGAGTGAATCTTTTGACCATTTATAGATTTCTTCCGGATAATTTTCAATTTTCTCATCGATATATTGTTCAAAAAGTTTTTTTGATAGAGCACTGAAATCGGATTCAATACCATCGTATCTGACTCGATCTAAAATAATTCCATCGAGTTCAGGATATTTTCGCACAAGCTCTTTGATCACTTCAAGTTCATGTAACTGAACATTGCGATCAGCCGGATTTGTCATTGATGAATATTTGTGTTTTAATTTTGTGATAGGAACTAAGCCTGAATCGGTGTAATTAATCGATTGCCAATCGATTCTATTTTCATAAACTAATCCTCTATCGTAAAAATTATGTCCGGCCACAAACACATTTAAAGATGCATGTACTTTTAGTTTGAGTTTATGTGATTGTTCAATGAAATAATTTAGGAAATCAAATTCCCTATCATGAATGAATCCTTTCCATTCATTCATCTGTGGGGCGACATGACTAGGAAATAGTACTTCTCCCGTGATCGGCTTGACATCAACTACAACATCAGTAAAACCAAGTTCTTTTGTTTTCTCTAAATAATATTTAATCGAATCGGGATAACTCAAACGCTCAAAGTTTGCAGTAGCATCAAACCAAAGAAGTTTTGGTTTTTCCTGTGCAATTAAAAAATTGATGGAAAAGAGCGTAAGCAGGAAATAAAAAGTATTTAGATATTTCATATTACAAATTTAAATAATTTAATAGCTGAATCCTATAAAAATTTTTTCTTCAAAATAAAAAATCCACTAATAAGGCGGATTGAAAAACTGCGAAGAGACGCAGTTTATTGCGTCTCTTCGATAAGAAAAATTACTTCAAGAGTAACATTTTTTTAGTCTGCTTAAAATCACCGGCAGTGATTTGATAAATATAAGCACCACTCGATAGATTAGAAGCATTGAAGTTGTATGAATATTCTCCAGCATTGAATGGCTGACTATTGATCAACGTTGCAACTTCCTGACCTAATAAGTTATAAATCTTCAGAGTAACTTTTGTTAATTCAGGAACAGTAAATTTAATTACCGTTGACGGGTTAAATGGATTAGGATAGTTTTGGCTGAGATAATAGACTTTTGGTGGTTCAGGAGTTTCTTCAACTCCAACCAGTACTATATCTTTCAGCCATGATGAATCTGGACGGATGTTGAAAGTATCAACTACCGTTGCACTTGATAAGAACCTGTGCATTTTAAGAGTATGATCTTGTGCAAATCCAGCTTCGTTATCGTTTCCTCCACCGTTAGCTGCAGCATTTCCCCAATTAACACCGTATTTATACTTAACTGATAGAACAGTGTATTCAGGGAATGTAATAATTCTCGTAAAGATTCTATCACCAGCGACATTATCACCATTAGTTCCATCATCGAATAACCGTAGTACTTTTGTACTATCAGCATCGGGCCACCCATCGCTCGGCCATTGTAAAGGCAGTGCACTACCAGCAACGTGTACAGTATTTAAAGTCGGAAAGGGCTGTCCATTAATTGCACTGACAGCAGTCGGTGGAACATATACGGTGAGTTTTAGTGTAGCTGGTTGGTTTAGTACTGTCTCTAAGGTCCCATTATTGAAGCTGCCGCTGTAGGTAGCAATACCTGAGGAAATATTACCAGCTGTGAATGTGTAAATTCTGTTTGCTATACTTTCCCAATTATTTGGAGTATACCAGAATTTGAATTCGATATTTTCACCGACACCTGCATTAATAGTCCAGGTCCCTTCATAAATATTCGGATTCAATGGATTTGGTAACAATTGGTTTGCTTTCGGAGTCCAACCCTGAAAACTACCATTCACCGAAACAGTATCGACTGCAGGATTGAATCTTCCAGATAATCTTTCTAATTCCATGTCACAGGAGAAAGTAAATTCAATTGGGAATCTCTGTACATAGATACTGTCGTTATCGAAGTATGCGGTGTAAGTATTATCGCCTGGGGCTGGAGTTAATTGTCTGTTCGATATACCTTCCCAGAAGTCCGAACCGCCCTTTCGCATGACGAATTTAAATTCTATCGATTCGCCTGCAGGTAAATATTTCTTTTGTACTGAATAAGTAGAATCACCATCAGGATCGGTGAGTCTATCCGCTTCACCACTCCAGTTATTAAATGTACCTCTGACAACTACGCTGTCTGTAGCCGGATTAAAATCGCCTTTCAATATTTTGATTCTCATTATTGCGTTGAAAGTGATATTGGCGTATACCTTTGTCTTGTAAGCCGCTAAACCGTTATTAGTGGCAAGCATATAAAGATTAAAGGTACCGTCGCCATTGTTTTTGAAACCCACATCACCTGTACCGTTTACATTTCCCAAAGTACCGAGAGATGGAGTTACAAAAACCAATGAAGCGGTAGCTAATCCGCCGGTTACTTCAACAAATCGAATATTTTCATGTCCGGTGCCGTAGTTGTATACGGCTAAATATTCTTTTGCCGAATGTGACATGTAAGTAAGATATGTACTGCCTGTTGCAACAATTCCACCTGAGAGAGTATCGATCGCCGTACCGGTAGCACTAAATTGAACAACATTTCTGCCTGCAGAATTCATGTAAAATCCAGCCGCACCTGTTCCTTTTGGAGCAACACTCAGGACTGACCCTTGCGCTCCATTGCTTAAAGTAATTTCTGTGGCTGTGAATGATACACCATTATCGGTAGTATTAAACTGAAAAACTTTATCGGATGAGGAAGCCGCTGCCCAAATTGTGATTGAATTATCTGCTGTACTGCCAACAACAGTAAATTTGTCTCCCAAACGATAACCTGTTGTTGTAGTGAAGCCAATTACTGCAACCGGATCTACTGATTCGTTATCCCATCGATAAACCTTAAATGCAGTAGTATTGGATGCTGTGGTTAAGTTACAAGCGAATATTTTACCGTCAGATGAAACATCTGCATCAATTAAGGTAAAAGTTCCCCCGCTTACGCCGGTTGTACTTAAGATTCCGACACTATCTCCATTTGCCGCATTAAGAACGACAACTTTGGTTCCGACCAATCTTGAAACTAAGAAGATTCTTTCATTGGCTCCTACAGTGCCATAGCCAAATCCTCTTTCAGTATGAGCAGTTCCCATAAAACTTGGGAAGTTACCGCTTGCTTGGGATTTTTCCCAGAGTGTTGTGTAACGATCTGCTTGTGAAAAACCAATATTAGCTAAAAACAGAACTGAGAGTAATACAGCTAAATGTTTTTTCATGTGATCCTCCATGATTGTTTATAATTTATTAAAGGTAAGTGTTGTTTTCGCATCGTTACAAAAATATAATATATTAATTATTAATTCAAGAACTTTTGCGGGTTTGGGGCAATTTAAAGAAATTTACTTTTATTCGAAATATTTTTGGTAAAACAACAATTCAGGCTTAACCCCAAAAAAGTATATCAGTTCACAAAGAAGTTTAAATTTCATGGCTAAAGCCGAGATGGTTCTTACATCCGTAACTCACCAGCCTGAAAACTAGTGCCATTTCAAAAAAATGTTCTTTCGTTTTGGTTTTATGATTTTTCATTGTTTTAGAGAAGCCCGACTTTTCTATTGTAACTATTCTTATCACGAAGTGACCACTTGTGGCAATAGCAGTTATAAGTGGCAGGCCACTTTGTGGTAAAAAAAGTCGGGCTTCTTTATCAATGTTGCTCATAGAAAAAGAAATTTTACTTATTTGAAAC
>JAHJVF010000414.1 GCA_018828505.1 Bacteroidota bacterium
GCAGGCACTTTGGCGTGCAGGCACGAAATCCCGACTTGCCTGCTTGCTCCGCCTTCGGCGGATTCAGCAGGCAAGTCGGGATGAAGTGTAGCATTAATTTTCAATTAATTAATACTGATTAAACAACTGTACGAAATGGGTAACTGCTAATGAATGAAAGATTCCGTCTCTCGAAAATAAATCCCCAAATTTTTAAGAGCGGGGTTCTTTGACATGTCTGCCACAATCCGTCTCCGTCGTCCGTCAGCCGACGGAGACGGACGACGGAGGTTCGTGATAGCAAATAAACTATGAAAACTAAAACAATTTGCTTCCTTTAATTAATTTTTTAAAATTAACTTTACAAGTAGAAAGCAAAATTAATCGATGATTCAATTAATCAATCTTACAAAAAAATTTGGCAATTTCACCGCAGTTGATAATCTGAGCATTGAAGTCCGAAAAGGAGAATTATACGGGATACTTGGACCAAACGGCGCCGGTAAAACTACCACGATTAAAATGATAACAGGATTATTCTCCCCAACCTCGGGCCGGATCACTGTAAATGGATTCGACGTTCAAAAAAATCCATTAGAGGCAAAATTTTCAATCGGGTACATTCCTGATACGCCATTTCTCTACGATAAGTTAACAGGGCGTGAGTCTCTTTACTTCTCCGGCGGTCTGTACAAAATTGAAAAAGCGAAACTTAGAACGAAAATAGATGAACTAATTGAATTGCTTGATATAGGATCGTGGATTGATAAACAAACGGAAGAATACTCACGCGGAATGTCTCAGCGAATTGTGTTTGCTTCTGCATTGCTGCATGAACCAAGTGTGATCGTGATAGATGAGCCAATGGTGGGATTGGATCCGCAGAGTGCCATAGTTGTAAAAAAAATATTAAAGCAAAAATCTGCCGAGGGAATATCGATTTTTATGTCAACGCACACATTGAGCATTGTCGAAGAACTCTGCGACCGAATTGGGATCATTAAAGAGGGCAAGTTAGCTCTTGAATGCTCAATTGATTCACTGAAGGATTTGAAAGCAAAGGACGATAAGAAGCTTGAAACTTTATTTTTAGAGGTAACCGCACAGAAATGAAGAGCATTCTTCACATACTAAAATACAAGTTTTTGATTTTCGTTAAATCGAATACGCAATTGAGATCCGAAAACATAATCAAGGGCATTGGTTCATTCTTGGTTTATTTTGGATTTGCTATAGGAACATACTTGTTAACTCGAAGTGTTTTAGCATTTTTGATCGAAGAAGCACATATTGGATTGTTTCTTCTGCACCGATTCGTTTCAATGATGCTCTTCGTTTTCTTTCTGACTGTTAATGCTGGCAATATAGTTGTTGCTTATTCGACATTATACAAATCGAAAGAAGTATCTTACCTGATCACAAAACCAATATCGTTTACGTTACTATTTACGATTAAATTTTTCGACAGTTTTTTCTACAGCTCGGTTACTCTGTTTTTAATAGGACTTTCTGTTCTGTTCGGTTATGGTTCTTACTTTAATTTAAGCTGGACGTTTTATTTCGGTTTTATGTTTTTCGGGTTTATCCCCTTTATGCTCATTGCTTCCGCTCTAGGTGTAATTTTCCTGATGTTTATTATAAAAGCGGCATCAAAGATTGGTGTAAGGTTAATCATCGCTTTTGCAAGTGTATTCTATCTTGCTTCGGTTTACTCTTTCTTCAAACTATCAAAACCTTTTCAGCTGGCAAGTGAAGTGATGAAGTATTATCCGAATGTAAATCAGTATTTAGGATTTCTTGATCCACCATTCTATAAATATTTGCCAAATCACTGGGTCTCTGAATCGCTCTACTGGATTATTTCCGGTCGATTTGATGTTGCATTAAATCAAGTTTGGATTTTACTTGGAGCTTGCTTTGTGGTTTTTACTATCATGATTCTGATTGCCAAGCGAATTTATCACTCGACCTGGCTCGATGCACTGAATCTGAAAGTTCGAGAAAAATATTCTTCAAGCTCAAATAATATTTTTTCTTTTTTTTCTAATTCAAAGTTCGAGACTCAATCTGAAGTCTTCTTGAAAAAAGAATTCTGGCAATTCTTTCGAGATTCAAATCAATGGATACATCTGAGCGTGATAATGCTGCTGATTTTTATCTTTGTGGCAAGTATTACTAAAGTAGATATTATTAAATCGCTTCCGCTTCTGCAGACTATTTCCTATTTAGTTTTATTTTTATTCAATGTGTTTTTAATCTTATCGATTGGCTTACGTTTTTTATATCCGAATCTGAGCATTGAAGGAGAAACATTCTGGAAATTAAAATCGGCACCTGTCGATGTAAAAAAAACCATCCGATTAAAATTTCTGCCAATGTTTTTAGTTATGCTTGCTGTAGCCCAGATTCTTAACCTGTTTTCTCATTTATCAATTCATAATGGACAATATTTATGGTTGTTCACTTCAATCGGACTTTTATTTATTACTCTTTCTCTTGCGTCATTAACTTTTGGTATGGGTGCATATTTTGTGAATTATAAAGAGAAGAATCCTATTCGTGCCGCTTCATCTCAAGGAGCTTCGTTGTCTTTTCTACTCTCAATTGCCTATATGATTTTTTTGGTTGCCGTTTATTATCTGCCTCTGAATCAGCACCTTGAGCTTTTAAGATCGGGACAGAAAAAAATCACTCTCGGGATGATAGTCGCCAATGCAGTAGTTGCTTCTGTCTCAGCGATCATTTCTATCATCAGTTACAAGATCAGTATTAAAACTCTTAAAAAGGATTATTATTCTTAACCATCGCGGCATAAGACAATCTCTTTCATTATCAATTCTTAATTTGAATTGAAAGATTCCATCCCGACAAGTCGGGATGGAATCTTTTTGAATCTTGATTTCTGCAATTACATTGTTCGCTCTAATTTAACCCGACGTTTTTAATAATCATCTTTCATTTTCAATTATCAATTCTTCATTCTCAATTAATTCATGATTCACTTACACGCTTATTCAAATTATTTGTTTTATAGATTTTTACATTACACTTGAATTGATATATTTTTTTGAACTATATTTGATTAATGATGGTCCAGAATGATACTCTATTACTTGTGCATCGGTCAGCAGAAAAGAGGACACTCTTTCTGCCTCATGCCGTGAGGCAGATGTCAAATCCCGAACGAATGATAAGCATAGAGGAGGTGAAACAAGTTATAGAGAGCGGTGAGATAATAGAAAACTATCCCAATGATCCAAGAGGGCATAGCTGCTTAATACTTGGATTTGGTATAGATAACAGACCGATTCATATCGTCTGCGCCCCCAAAAATGAGTATTTGGCAATAATAACTGCGTATATCCCGAATGAAGAGGAATGGGAAAACAATTTTAAGAAAAGGAAAGTATTATGAAGTGCATGCACTGTAAAGGCAATATGGAAAGAAAAACTGCCCCTTTTCATATTGATAGGAAAGGTTATCATCTTATTTTTGATTCAGTTCCAGCATGGGTTTGTACTCAATGCGGTGAAGTGTACTTTGAAGAAAAAGAGGTAACCAGCATTCAAGAATCTTTAACAACACTCGATAAGCAAACAAAAAAACTCTCTATTGCGATGTAATAAAATTTTTTACAAAAATTTCTTTTAATTAAAAATCAGTTTCAAGCCGAAACTTCAGCTTAAATTTTATATTCTCCATTTTACATTTTACACTTAACATTTTCTATTAATCTATGAGCCGAATCAAAAAAGGTCAAAATTGAAAATCAATGATTCGTTTTTGGTTCAATTTCAAAACCCGCCGTGGCGGGTTATTGAAATTATCCTTTTTTGAGTAGGCTCATCTATGATTCATCTTTACGTTCACTCCCCGACAAGTCTGCCCGCCAATCCTGAATTAACGAGGCAGGCGGGGCCTGCCCACCACACATATAACGAGAGGTAGGCGGGTCGGGGCAGGCAAATTACTCTTTGCTTTTGGGGGAATCCATCCCTTTGGGACTGGTGCGGCACAGATTGAGCAGTTAATCGATACTGCAAAAAAGTTCAATTTACCCTCGCTTACACTTACGGATTTCTGCGACTTAGAATAGAATTTGAACAATATCTTTACTAACTTATCTACGTGAAAAAACTAAAAATATACTTGGATACTTCTGTAATTAATTTTTTATTCGCCGATGATGCGCCTGAGAAAAAACAAGCAACAGTTGAATTTTTCGATCAGTACGTAAAATTAGAAATTTATGAAGTTTATATCTCTGATATAGTTATCGCAGAAATTCAAGAGACAAAGAATGAAACAAAGCGGAAAAAGTTATTGCAGGTACTGAACAAATACCCTATTGAATATGTTCAGTTTCAAAATACAAGTGATATCGAATTCTTGGCTTCGACTTACATTGAGAAGGGAATAATACCGCAACAAAAACAAGTCGATGCTATTCATGTAGCAACCGCGACAGTTAATGAGATGGATGTGTTATTAAGCTGGAATTATAAACATTTAGCTAATATCTTTCGAGAAAGAAGAATAATAGCGGAAAATGTTATCCATAATTACTGGCACAATTTAAGAATTTTAACTCCTTTAGAATTAATAGGAAAAGATGATGAACGATAAAATCTCTAAAGCTCAACTCGAAGTATGGGAATGGAAAGATGCACTCTATAATGAAGTAAAGGGAATGAAACTTAAAGATGGGATCAAATACTTGTTAGAGAAAGCATCAAGGATTAGAAAAGAGTTAGAAAAAAACGATGAGTTAAAAATTAAGCGCTCAGGAAAGATTACGAAATAGAACCCGTACCGTTCCCGCCACGCAGTGGTCACTTTGTGAAAGGAATGCCTTCTCGAAAACTTAGCTCTATATTTGCGCCAGGCACTTAATAAATCAATAAATTACTCATCACAGCGTAGAAAAGGCGGGGAACACTCGTAACATAAACCGGTACTGCTTATCATCAGCTTATTGCCTAACTTCAAATAACATTTTTCTGCAGTGTCAACTATCAATTCTACATTTTCCCCCGATTCGACATCTAACAGCTTACCTGCCACGTCATAGCTATTTTATGGCAGGTTAATCGGGGCAGGCATTTTCTATTAGCCTATGATACACTTACACGTTCACTCCCCGACAAGTCTGCCCGCCAATCCTGAATTAACGAGGCAGGCGGGCCTGCCCACCACACATATAACGAGAGGTAGGCGGGTCGGGGCAGGCAAATTACTCTTTGCTTTTGGGAATCCATCCCTTTGGGACTGGTGCGGCACAGATTGAGCAGTTACTTTATACTGTAAAAAAGTTCAATTTACCCACACTTGCACTTACGGATACAAATGGAGTGCATAACTAAGTAAATTTACTAGGATGGTAACTGTAAAAAAGCTTAACCGATTCTGAAGTTTATTCTTAGTTCACTTTACTCAAAACAAAATTTTTCACGGTTGATGCAAGTTCATAAGCTTTTACAGCGTCTTCTTTTGAAGGTTCGAACCAATCGTCTGGATATCGTACTTCGACGGCATAGTCATCTAATATTTCAGCCGTCTCGTAGAGTGAGTTGGATAAAACAACCTTATCACTCAGCAGGTCCAAAAGGTATGATAAGTGATGAGTCTTTTCGAAGTTAATTTCTAAGTGAATCAACCCGCCGCGGCGGGCTTTCAAATATTTTTCTGCTGCCTGCTGGCAATGAAAGCAAATTAAATCTGTATATTTGGGTTTACTCTTTAGAGCTAATTCAGCCATGCCTAAGTCACGCTCAGCTTTTTTCATCCACTCATTGGTCAGTTCAGCTTTTCTATCCATAAAGCACAATACCTTTTTTCAAAACAGATGTTATGAAGGCAGTATCGACATCTTTCCATTTTTCTATTTCTTCGTTGGTGTAGACGAGTATATCAATAGGTACTTTCATGCCTCTCAGATACTTTCGAATTAATCTTCCTCTTTTATATCGAGGTACATCGATATCTTTAATTATTAGCAAATCAAGGTCACTAGCAGCATTCCGGGAGTTATTCGCATACGAGCCAAATAGTATTATCCGCTGCGGATTAAAATTCTTTACAATCGTATCGACAATTTTGTTTATTTGTTCTTTTGTAATCATAAAGTTTCGCCGATGTATTCTTTCTTATTTAAAATAGTATAAATATCGCAAGTAATAAAGAGCAACAAGCTAAATAATTCTCTATTCTCCATTTTACACTTAACATTTTCCATTAATCTATGATTCACTTACACGTTCATTCCCCGGCAAGCCTGCCCGCCAATCCTGAATTAACGAGGCAGGCGGGCCTGCCCACCACACATATAACGAGAGGTAGGCGGGTCGGGGCAGGCAAATTACTCTTTTCTTACCGGCGCCGAATCAGATAACAATCGAATTGCCTTTCAGAAAAATTAAAATTAACTTTACTTTAAGTAATGACAAAAGCAAGAATTCGGTTAAGCACTGTGAATGATTAACGCTCTATGGAATTTTCAAATCACGCAAAACTCAAACTTTCTTTTTATCAGCTAAGTGAAATGGAAATTGAGAGTGCCCGTAAAAACGCCTTACTTGAATGCGATGATGTATTTGAGTCCTCAAAAGTGACAATTATTAAAATTGATGATAATATATTTGCGATTGTAATTTCAATAGAAACAAATAAAGTAATAACCGTTTACAAGACTGATTTTGAGACTATTAAAAACAGAAGAGAAAAAGGGAGATGGATATGCAAATAGACTTAAAAAATCTTGAAAAAAAAGTTGATAATGAAACTGGAAGTATTCTTTTTTATCGACAGGGATTTCAAGGTCTGCCTGATAAAGTAATTCAAAAAGATGGATTTACAATTGAATTAAAAAATGACGAGATTGTTTTGATAGACATTTATAAGCCTGAACTTATGCTTAGGAAGCTAATCGACGAAGCGGCGTAAACTGCTGACAATAAAACTTCCCTATTGTAAAAAAATGGATTGACTACTTTGTTTATCATAAAGATGTTGAATTCGAACGTATTAACATAAAAGTAAAATGAAAATCACAGAAGAATACACTATTCTTACCGAAGATACCGAAGTGATTGATATTACTTCGGCACGTTACATTGGAGACTACGCAATTCGGCTAACCTTCAGTGATGGATTTGAAAAACTTGTAGATTTTAAACCCTTTTTGAGTAAGTCATTACATCCATCTATAAGAAAATATCTGGATGAGAATTTATTTTCAAAGTTTGAAATTATAGATGGGAATCTTAATTGGAACGACTATGATCTGATATTTCCAATTGATGATCTATATAATGGTAAAATATAACAGGACTATATACACCAAACTGTAATGTACCATCTGAGTTAGCAACTTAAAGCTAATATTACATCTCCCCAACCTTCGTCGAGTTTGACATTTTCCCCCGACACGGCGAAAAAACAACAAGCCCGCCTGCCTACGTAAACTACAATCAGCGGGCAGGTCTGTCAGGGCATACATCAACCATTGTACATTAACCATGATTCATTTACACGTTC
This sequence comes from Bacteroidota bacterium, assembly GCA_018828505.1. Classification (GTDB taxonomy): domain Bacteria; phylum Bacteroidota; class Ignavibacteria; order Ch128b; family Ch128b; genus JAHJVF01. The sequence continues at coordinate 7,517 of JAHJVF010000414.1, forward strand.
ATTCAAATTATTCTTTGCTATCTGGTGTAGCGAGGATTGAGCAGTTGATTGACACTGCAAAAGGGGTTGGTATGTCCGCACTTGCACTTACGGATACAAATGGAATGTATGGACTGATACAATTTGCTCAGCTTGCAAAAGAGTCGAACATAAAACCGATTCTCGGAGTTTATCTCGATGATCCGAATGATCCTGAAATCAACGCAGTTCTGCTTGCAAAGAACAGAGATGGCTATTCAAAGATTTGTGAACTGATAACACAACGTCAGCTTGAGGAAGGTTTTTCTTTGGTGGAAGCACTCTCGCCTCAAAAGAACAAAGAGATGCTGAAACGAGTTCAGCATGACACTGACAAGTTGAACGATCTCGTTATCATCACATCATCGATCAAGCTGCTTCGACAATTAAAAATTTGCAATTTGCATTTTTCAATCATGGTAATTTCTACGTCGAAATGTTTTTCACGCCGAAACGGAAGAAACTCTGCCGCGAACTTTACAATTTTGCCCGCGAACATAACCTGCCGCTCGTTGCGACAAATGCAGTTCATTTTATTAGTAATGAAGATTATTTAATCCACAAAGTTTTAACTGCAATCAAAAAGAACACAACGTTGGCAAATCTGGACTACGTTACCAAAGGGAACTCATCCCCCTCTCCCCCTTCTCTTATTAAGTTCATAATCCCGCTTGCGGGAAGAAGGGGGAATTTAAGGGGGTTGAGTTCTACTGCTAACTCCGATAGCGACAATCGATCGGAATTCGGAATGGCAGAGACAACCTACTTAGTCGAAGAAGAACAATACTTCAAATCGCCGGATGAGATGAAACAATTATGGAAAGCTTTGCCCGAAGCAATCGCAAACACAGAAAAAATTACAAACGAGTGTAACGTCGATTTGGAATTCGGTAAGTATAAGTATCCCAAATTTCCTCTGCCAAAGGGCGAGACTTCTTTCTCATATTTGTGGAAGATTGCATTTCAAGGTCTATCGGAAAAGTACCAGCCCATCACCGAGCAAGCTATCAATCGATTGCAGGAAGAGCTTAGCGTAATTGACCAGCTTGGATTTGCAGATTACTTTTTAATTGTGTGGGATATTGCAACGCAAGCCCGTAAGATGAACATGATGATGCTTGGAAGAGGTTCTGCGGCGAATAGTATTGTTGCTTACTGCCTTGGACTTACGCAAGTCGATCCGCTTGAACATAATTTATTCTTTGAAAGATTTTTGAATCTTGGCAGGGCATCGCCGCCGGATGTTGATTTGGACTTCTCGTGGAAAGAACGTGATGCAATTGTAAAATATGTTTTCGATAAATACGGTTCTGACCGCGTTGCAATGATTTCAACGACCGTAACTTTTCGTGCCCGTTCTGCTTTCCGCGAAGTGGCAAAAGTTTTCGGCATAAGCGATATGGAAATATCAGAGTTCAGTCAGTTCATTCCGTGTACAAGCGCGGAGAATCTCCCACACCTTGCGGAAAAATTTCCAGAAACACGTCATTTGAAATTCAACGATGAACCGTGGAAGACCATTGTCAACATTGCACAGAAGATCGCAGGATTCCCCCGTCATCTCAGCATTCATCCCGGAGGAATAGTGATTTCGCCTGAACCAATCACAAATTTCACTGCACTTGAATTTGCGGAGAATAAAGGACTCGGTTTGATAATCACTCAACCGGACATGTATCCGATCGAAGATTTAGGCCTGGTGAAAATTGATCTGCTCAGCCAGCGTTCGCTTGGCGTTGTGAAGGATACGATGGAAAAATTAAGGCAGAGGCTAAGGCTGAGTGAGGAAAGTGAAGTGAAAGTGTTTGAGTTTAAGAAGGGTTAAAAGGAAAGGAATTTACCATTTATCTAATTTCAGTCCAGTAATATTTTTGAAATGCTCATCACGGGTTATTAAAGTAAGACCATATTGACGTACAATTGCTGCAACCCAAATATCATTTTCGGGAATAGGTTTTCCTTTCCTTTTTAACAAAGTTTTTATGTCTGCATATTCTTTTGCTGTGTCGTCATTACAATTCAGTACAGTAATTTGTGATGCAAATTTTTATATTCGCGAAAAATTCTTTTCAGACTGACTGGAATTCAAAGCTCCGAAATATAATTCACCCAAAACGATGCTTGCTGTAAAGACCTCGTCAGCACGGGTTAACTGTTCAATAACGGTTGACTCTTCTTTAAATAAAGCAATAATAATATTCGTATCTAATAATATTCTACCATCCATTTGCATCAACCTTCTCGCAACTCTCTTCAATTGCCTGCAGCATTGCATTAGCATCTTTTTCTGTAATTGCTCCGGAAAATTTCAATAGTCGTTTACCATGAACGCCTTTTGCAACAGACATCACTAAGTCTTCGGTGAAATCCAACACTTGCTTTTGAAGCTCTACTGGAAGTTTATCCAGACGTTTAGCGACTTGTATTTTAATTGCCGTTTTATTCATTGTTTCACCTTTAGCTATTCACATTTTCTATGCCTAAAATAATACTGTTACGCTATAAAAACAATTTGGAAATTAGTTCAACTATTTTGGCTCGGCAAAAGATACGATGGAAAAGCTGCAGATGAAAGTATTCAGCAGCCAGAATTCAGTAGAGATGGAAGTGAAAATGTTTGAGTTGAAAGCGAAATTATGATATACTGATAAGAGAAGTGTTACGATGCAATAAATTTTACGAACCGAGTGGATAAAAACGGAAATATTATTGTCTTTTAGTAATTCCTATATTATCTTAATAAGGAATATTTGAGAGAACGAAAATGGAAATGATCATATCTCAGGAGTATTTACAAGCAGCAAGAATGTCTGATTCCGATCTCCTTAAAGAAATAGCGGTAATGCTTTATCAAAAAAATAGACTCAGCCTTGCACAAGCAAGTCGATTAGCTAAGATGAGCCGTTTTCAATTTCAGCATTTGTTGGCAAGCCGGCGAGTACCAGTTAATTATGATGTTTCTGATCTTGAGGAAGATTTGACAACACTGAAGCAGTTGAGCTGATCTTGAAAGTCGTTTGCAACTCCTCGCCAATTATTAATCTGTCAGCCATTCAAAGAGTTGATCTCTTAAACAAGCTATATGGTGATATTTTCATTCCGCAAGCAGTGTATGACGAGATTACCATTGCTGGTGCAGGTGAACCCTGGTCATCTGAAGTTAGAGATTTAAATTGGATCAAGGTAAAAACAATAAATAATAAATCGCTCGTCAAAGCTCTAACGTTAGATTTAGATAACGGCGAAGCAGAGTCAATTGCTCTTGCCGAAGAGCTTCCAGCTGATCTAATCTTAATAGATGAACGAAAAGGAAGAATAATAGCACAACGATTGGGGAAAAAGTGCATTGGTACTTTGGGTATTTTGATTGATGCAAAGAACAAAGGATACATATCTAACCTTAAACCTGAACTCGATAACCTAATATTGAAGTCGGGGTTCTATATAAGTGATTCTCTTTACAATCTCGTTTCAAAAACATCAAACGAATTATAGATATACTTATCTTGATTAATTCTAATTTATCTTTAGTTCATTCTACCTGCTAGTATCTATCAGCGTAAAGTAAGATACAATGAAGAAGTTGATGAAGAAAGTATTCAGTAGTTAGTCCGTCTCCGTCAGCTGACGGATGACGGATCAGCAGAGAGAGAAGTAAGGGTGTTTGATTTGAAATAAAAAAATAGAACCCCGAAGACGTAAGTCAAGGGCAATACGATGTTTGAACTAATAAACTTATATTAGTGTTGAGCCATTATAATTTTTACTACAAATAAACAAGCTAACATTGGAAAAAGACCTTATCAAAATTTACAAGCAATTGAAAAAAATCCTTAAGAAATACGAAAATCCTTTAAAACCAAAAATGGATATGGATAGTAAGTACGATCTTTGGTCATTCAAAGATATTGAGATCGACGGACGAAAAAGGAACGAGGTTTTCTTTGCTGCGCTTGTAATTCAAAGCAAATACGTCGGATTCTACTATATGCCGGTGTACGTGGATATTTCGTTGAAAGAAGTGTTCAAACCCGAACTGCTGAACTTACTGAAAGGTAAATCCTGTTTTCACATCAAAAGTTTTGACGATAAATTAGAGAAGTAAATCGATGCGGCTCTTAAAAAAGGATACGCCTTATACAAAAAAAGAGGATGGATTTAGCAGTGTAAAATTCAAAACTTGTCCTGAGTGCAACGAAGGATACAAAATTCAAAATTTTAAACCATTTGTCACAAATTAGTTCGCAACAGCTAAAGAAATAATTCATTATATCGGACAGTGAACCTTAAAATCCTTTCAAAGAGGTTAAATTTTTACTAACTTTAATTAGAGTTTTAAGGTGAGAACTAAAATCATAAATATTGATCCGGAGATTTTAAGCGGAATGCCTGTCTTCGCCGGAACTAGAGTCCCGGTGAAAAATCTATTCGACTATTTAGAAACAGGTGAAACGCTTGAAAAATTTTTGGAGGATTTTCCCTCTGTCTCAAGAGAACAAGTAACTACTTTATTAGAGACTGCAGAGAAGCTACTCACCTCTTCAACGGAAATTTTGAATGAAAATCTTACTCGATGAATGCTTACCAAAAAGATTGAAGCTTTTACTTAAGGACCTTGAAGTAAAAACTGTAACCGAGATGGGGTGGCGTAGTTTGAAAAACGGGGTTCTACTTCAAACTGCTTCCCATAACAAATTCGATGTGCTGTTAACAATCGATAAGAATTTAGAATTTCAGTAAAATCTGAAATTGTATAGCATAGCAGTTATAGTTTTCGATATACCAAAAAGTAAAATGGAGTTTTTATCTCCGCTTGTCCTAAAATTTCTTGAGGACTTAAAAAAACTTGAAAAAGGTAAAGTTTATTACATTTCGCCATGAAATTCGCAAGCAGCGAGAAAAATGGAGTGATAAAATTTGAATTAAATAAAAGCAGAAACTCATAACCCGAAACCCAAAATTTGTAATTCACATCCTAAAACTACTCACTAATCCCCTTCTCCTTCAAAAACAGTAAAGCATTAGCATGTCCCATTTCATCAGCTTGAGCGAGATTTCGTTTTGCTTCGTCGAAAGATTTTAAGTTATAGTATGCTACACCTAGCATGAAAAACGCATCTGCAGATTCAGGATTTAGCTGAATTACTTTTTTAAACGATTCAATTGCCGATTCGTATTTTTTCTTATATAAATAAACTTTCCCGAGATAAAAATAAGAAGAGGCATCGAGCGGATTTACCTTAACCAACTTCGTGTATGTATCAACAGCTTCATCGTACATTTTAAAAAGAAGAATTTCGAAAACATCTTTCAATGATGGATTTAATTCCACACCAACCTCAAAACATTTAAATGCTTCGTCATAACTTGTTAGCTTAGCGTATGCAATGCTCATATTGTAATAAACTTCGCCGTAATCCGGTTTTATTTCAATTGCCCGTTTGTAGTATTTTATAGCAAGATGAAAATTTCCTATTTCCGAATATGCGTGTCCAAGATAGAAGATTGTTTTTTCATCATTCGGATCGATAGCGTTGGCTTTTTTAAACAATTTAATAGCTTCTTCATAATCCCGTTTCTTGGAATACGCGTAACCCATTTTAAAATATGTTTCGGCACTCATAAGATTTCAACTCATCTAAATCTATTATAATATAGGGAAAGAATTACAAATGGTGTAATTATTTGTTTTTGCATTTGAATTGGGATCTAGAATTTAGGACAGAAGATTAAATTCTAAATAACTTTCATTTGGCGACGTTGTTATAATGTCCTACTATTTTAGTTTGACTTACTTTTATTTATTGTTTAACTTTTGAATAAATAGAACACACAAGGAGTATGGTATGGAAGTCGGATATGTAACATCAAAAGGGCAGGTGGTTATTCCATCGCGGCTTAGACGTAAGTATGGAATTAAAAATGGGACACGCATCAACTTTTACGAAGAAAGTGATGGCATTAAAATTATACCCGTAACCCACGACGTAATAGAGTCGAACGTCGGATTTATGAGAACAAACGGAAAACTTCTCAAAGCCCTTATGGAAGAAAAAAAGAAGGAGCGGGAGTTGTGAAAAAATACGTCTTAGACAGCTATTCTCTATTGGCATACGCAGAAGGAGAAAAAGGTGCGGATGTTGTTGCCGGTATCTTAAAAAAAGCATTAGACGGAGAGGCGGAAGTATTTCTGTGTGTCATTAATTGGGGCGAAATGTATTACATTGCGTTACGGGAAGGGGGAAAAGCAGGGCAGAACTTTACCGCACTACTTTTGCACGTTATCCGATTATAATTGTGGAAGCAAACAAGGAATTAACATTACAAGCTGCGGAGTTTAAAGCTTTTCACAAAATGTCTTACGCTGATGCTTTTGCTGCTGCTTTATCTAAAATAAGAAAAGCTATTTTGGTAACCGGTGACAAAGAGTTCAAATCGATTGAAAAGGAAATAAAAATTAATTGGATTTGATACGTATCATTACCAATTTTGAATTAGCTAACATCAAAATCAAAAATTTAAAAAACTTCCTGAAGCCCCGATTCTGGGCAGTTACAGACCCATTCCGTAACAGTTAAATAAAATCGTCCTGAAATTTTGCCTGCAGACAGACAGGTGGTTCACGACGTTAAAAAACCCAACCATGCATCCACAACAAATCACAAGCGATCTATTTGGAACAAAAATCTTCCAGCTCTTTCCTGCACTTAAAACCGGTGTAGATAAGAGCCTGTCCCGACCTGCCCGCCACGTTGCTTCTTGTGAGGCAGGCGGGCTTGTCGGGATCGGTTTTGATATCCCCGCCACGGCGGGCAGGTACGACTATTCCGCCGAAGGCGGACTCTTCAACGACGAAGCAACTAAACGGATAATTCGTGAAGGTGATTCGATTGGATGCTTTTACATCGAATCGCCGGGAATGTGTTTGTTTTCTAGAGCACTAAATTTTTTGCTTTTGGAGTTTCTCTTGAACCCAAAGATTAATGAGTGTATCGGCTGATATGCCTCTTTTTTGTGCAACGGTTTGTAGCTGTTCAGAGAGCGTTTTCTCCACTGCATAGTAAGTAACTTCAGATTCAATGTCGACTTCAAATGAAGATTTCGTAGTCTGTTCCAAATAATCCGATAGATCGTGTGTATCCCAGAACTCGCCAATTTCTTTATAGGATTTTGCCTTTGACAGTGATGTTTTATGCTTTCTCATATAGTTTCCTTTCTGATTTTGTCATATCACGTGCCGATAAAATTAAAGCTTGTCCATTAGTTTTGAAAACAAAGAAAATAATTAAGTAACGACCGTTATGTGTTTTCCCCATGGCGGAATATACATTTTCACCACGGCGATGTCCTTTTTCAACAAATCTAAAATGGGGGTTGCTTTGTAAGACATCTCTAACTTCATGCTGTGTAACATTATGCTTTTTTATCAGCTCTTCAACTATTTCATCTAACCAAATAAGATTCTTAATCTTCAATTAATTTTATCCAACATAAACTGTAAAGTAATTTTTTATTCAATTTTAAACTTTCATTATGAAACTTTCAAGCTCAAACCCCAAATCTTGAAACTTTAGCCATGCATCCACAACAAATCACAAGCGATCTATTTGGAACAAAAATCTTCCAGCTCTTTCCTGCGATTAAATCCGGTGTAGAGGAAGCCGGTTTTGATATTTATGACTACCGCATGCTTTTCAACAATGAAGCAACTAAGCGAATTATTCGCGAAGGAGATTCGATTGGCTGTTTTTATATCGAATCGCCGGGTATGAGATCGCTTTTGAAAAAGATGAAGTCCGATACATTTGAAATGCTTACAGCGATAAGCTCGGTCATTCGTCCCGGAGTTGCAGAAAGTGGAATGTTGGCTGAATTCGTTGCACGTCACCGCGATCCATCAAAAAGAAAATATCTTGTGCCGGAACTTGAAGATGTTCTCGGTGAAACTTACGGTGTTATGATCTATCAAGAAGATGTTATTAAAGTTGCTCATTATGTTGCGGGACTTTCACTCGAAGAAGCCGACTTACTCCGCCGTGCAATGAGCGGCAAAATGCGTTCACACGATGCAATGTCGAGAATCAAAGATAAATTCTTCAATCACTGCTTGAAAAAATATTCAGAGGCAGTTACTGCTGAGTTGTGGCGACAAATAGAATCGTTTGCGGGTTATGCTTTCTGTAAAGCTCACAGTGCATCATTTGCTTTGCTTTCGTTTCAAAATGCTTACCTTAAGGCACACTATCCGGCTGAGTTTATGTCGTCGGTACTAAGTAATCAAGGCGGGTATTACTCTGCGGCGGTTTATGTTCAAGAAAGTAAAAGACTCGGACTCAAAGTTCTGCTTCCATCAATCAACGAAAGTGAAATCGAATACACCGGACACAATGACCTGCCCGCCATATCTTTAGCGATGAGGCAGGCGGGCCTGC
>JAHJVF010000008.1 GCA_018828505.1 Bacteroidota bacterium
CACCTGAAAAGTTTCCAACTTTCATTTTTTGATTTCCGTCGTTATATAATTTAGCTGCCTCGGGTTTCATTTCTTGTGCAAATACAGAAGCTGCGACAACAGCAAAAATCATAATCATTTTTTTGTATGGCATCATTTCTCCTTAATTTATTTACTTAACGTTAGAAAGGGTAAATATGTTCTACCCAAATTGGAGTTCTCCTCCTTTTGTGCGGAAGGCGGGACTTGAACCCGCACGCCTCGCGGCGCCACCCCCTCAAGATGGTGTGTCTGCCAATTCCACCACTTCCGCAAAAAACGGTTTAAAAATATTACATTATGATTAAAAATACAAGGGCAAGCAAAAATATTTCAAATTGCAAAATGCAAATTCAAAAATCTGAATTTTAAGAATAATTTAATCATCGAATGAATTATTACACTTAATTGATCGATTGTTTCCGACATTAGCCTACGCCTTAGTCTCAGCCTTCGCCTCAGCCTAAACCTTTCACAGGGACTGATTATCGTAAAATAACGAGCACGATACTACTTTCTGTCTCTCATCATCTTACGGCGGTTCATTACAAGCTCATCAAGTTCCCTTGCAAACTCGCGTTCAAAGACGATCAGCTTCGCAATTTTGTATTTCGGTAAAATATCTTCGAGTGATTTGAAGAATTGAGATTTAAGCTTATCGGCTTCATTTTCAATCGAAGAGAACTTTTTCATCAGCTCATCATATTTCTGATCTGAAAATTCTTTTTCTCCGCCCTTTACGATTTTGTGAAGCTCGTCAATAATTTTTTCTTTGCTTTTCTGAAATTCACGGATCTGTTTGTGGAATTCGTTATAGCGGGAGAAAAATCTTATTGATTCATCTTCATTTAAGTTAAGAACTTCAATTAGCTTGATTTTTTTCAGCTGCTCGATTCTATCACGGTGATGTTCCCTCATTTGCGGTCTCTGTTGGGCAATTGATGAAACGGCAGTAAATATTAGAATCGCTGTAATTAAATATTTCATGTTTACTCCTAAATAAGCTCTTTCTTAATAAGCGAATTGATGATCTGTTCAACATCGGTTTCGTTCAAACCGTTAAGGTTATATTCTTTTCCGAGATAGCTCTCTACTCCTGGAATAAATTTTGAATCCATCTGCAAAAGAATTTCATATTCACCTTTAAGATAATCAGAATCGATGATCGTTTCATCAGAGATCAGATTGTTATATTCCAGGAGATTTTCGTACGAGATGACGTTTATCAACTCACTTTGACTTTGGGGATAATATAACCGAGCTGCTTGATATTCGTCTGACAAGTTGTTCCAGTTCAGAAAATTCACTGTAAATAGAAGAGCTCCGACAAAAATGAACGAAGCGAAGCCAACAGCAAATCGGAACACTGGAATTTTTCGATCTGATACTGTAGAAGGTTCTTTCGAATTATTAAAGTGGAGGTTTTCGAAATAAAAGTACCTTTTCTCAAGCAGCCCGGTATTTTCTTCTTTCATTAACTCTGAGAATTTTTCATATTCGATCAATTCATTTGAGCAGCGTTCACATACTTCCAGGTGGACTTTTAAATTTCTTAAATTCTCATCCGAAATGTTTTTCTCAAAATACTCAAATAATAAAGGTTTAATTTTTTCACACGACATGTTTCAACTCCTTCACCATTTTGTTAAATGCGTGAAAATAATTTGCTTTCAAAGCACCGACGGACGTTCCGACAATTTTTGATATTTCTTCATACGGCAGTTCTTCATAAAATCTGAGAGTAAAGACTACACGCTGTTTCTCCGGTAATTTATTGATTGCGTCTTGTATTTGTTTCGATAGTTCCTTATCGCCGTACTTTTTTTCCGGGGAAGATGATTTCTCATCCGCAAAATATCCTTCGATGGTATCTAAACTGAAGAAATTCTTGATCTTCTTTCTTTTCAGCTCATTCAGAGATAGGTTAGTTGTAATTTTGTACAACCACGTAAAAATCGAAGACTCTTTTCTAAAACTTCGTAAGCTGTAATACATTTTTATTATTACTTCCTGAGTAATATCATCAGCATCTTCATGATTTCCAAGGACTCTGTAAGCTGTCATATATACTTTTCGTTTGTATCTTTCAGCCAACGCATTAAAAGCTTTGGTATCACCTTGAATAAATTCATCTATTAATGTAAAGTCATCTTTATTCTGCATAATACTGGCTGCTTAATTTAGACAGAATGATCTGTAGAAAGTTTAATTGGACTCCTTTAAACTTTTAAGAATTTAATTTGTCAAAATTACCAAAATGTTCACAACAATTAAACAATAGGAGTAATAAAATGAAAAAATCACTTGTATTAACAACTTTAGTGATAATTTCTTTGACCCTTTTCTTTTCCATTGATGCGTTTGCCCAAAGAGGTTCAGGTTGGGGTATGGGTCAAATGCAATGCCGTATTGCAGAAAAGCTTGACCTAACAGCAGACCAGAAAGTTCAAATCGATAAGCTTCGAGACAAGCACCAAAAATCAATGATCGATTATCAAGCAGAAATGAAGAAATTTTCACTTGATGTAAAAAATCTTTGGAAAGCAGAAAAGCCTGATAAGAAGCAAATTGAATCTGCAACAGATAAGCTCGGTGCTCTAAAATCAAAAATGCAAAAAGAGAAACTCGCACATTGGTTTGATGTGAATAATCTTTTAGATGATAAACAGAAAGAATCATTCAAAGAGATGAAACAAAATTTCGGAAAAGGAATGCGTCAAAGAATGCACCGAATGCGTGGAGATTTTCCTGGAAGAATGGGAAGACCTTGCCTACCACTTTCTATAGATTAAAGGTTATTCTTCTACAAAAAAAAAG
>JAHJVF010000415.1 GCA_018828505.1 Bacteroidota bacterium
GCCCGAAAAACTCATTGATGAATTGAATGCGGCGGTGCAAATTCCGGGTTTAACAAACGCCTGGACAATGCCTATCAAAACAAGAATTGATATGCTTTCTACCGGTATTAAAACTCCGGTAGGTATTAAAATAGCAGGACCGGATTTAAATGTTCTCCAAGATCTCGGTAAGCAAATTGAAGAAGTAATAAAAACTGTTCCCGGCACACGTTCGGCTTATGCAGAGAGATCTGTGGGAGGAAATTATGTCGATTTCAAAATAGACAGAGATGCAATCGCGAGATACGGATTAAATATTCAAGACGTTCAGGATGTATTTATGTCAGCTGTTGGTGGAATGAACATTACAAAAACTGTCGAAGGTCTTGAACGTTACCCGGTTAATCTAAGATATCAAAGAGACTACAGGGAAAATATTGAATCGTTAAAAAGAGTACTCGTGCCTATTTCTAACGGAGGAAATATTCCATTGGAAGAACTTGGTGAAGTTGAAGTTGTTAAGGGCCCACCAATGATTAAATCGGAAAATGCAAGACCTAATACCTGGGTGTACGTGGATCTTGAAAGTTCTGATATTGGCTCATATATACAAAACGCAAAAGATGCAATTGATAAGCATATAACTCTTCCCCCTGGTTACTCTATCAAATGGAGCGGTCAGTATGAATATATGGAAAGAGCCTCAGCACATCTTTCGATGGTTATTCCTTTAACTCTACTTATAGTTATTGTACTTCTTTATATGAACACAAAATCCATGCTTAAAACCGGAATAGTACTCCTTGCTCTTCCATTCTCTATGGTTGGTGCAGTTTGGTTTCTCTACCTTGCCGGATTCAATTTAAGCGTTGCAGTCTGGGTGGGTATAATTGCACTACTTGGTATTGATGCCGAAACTGGAGTTGTAATGCTTCTATATCTCGATTTGTCTTATGAAAAATTTAAGAAGAATGGGTTACTAAAAACTATAGCAGATTTGAAAGAATCAATTTTTGAAGGCGCAGTCAAAAGAGTCCGTCCTAAAATGATGACTGTTTTGACAACAATGTTGGGTTTACTCCCAATTCTCATAGGGATGGGAACCGGCTCAGATGTGATGAAAAGAATTGCTGCTCCAATGGTTGGAGGTATCCTTACAAGCTTCATTATGGAACTAACTGTTTACCCGGCAATCTTCTATGCAGTGAAAAGACGTGAAGTAAGAAAAATGTGGAAAGAACAAGAACGGCTAAACCCAGCAGTTAATTAATGAGGTAAAAAATGAAATTAATGGCAGCTTTAATAACGTTTTTAATAATTTCGGGAGTAAGTTACTCTCAACAGAATAAAGTTGAGATTAATACTGATCAAAAAATAGTTGAAGTGAACACAATGGATAGAAAAATTTCTGAACCGGTAAACAATATTTGCCCTATTGAAGGGAAAGAAATTAATAAAGAACTGTCGCAGCTAATTTATAATAATAAGATCATCGGGTTTTGCTGCCCCGGCTGCGATGAAGTCTTTCTCAAAAATCCAAAATTGTATGAAAGTAAATTAAATCGGAAGGATGAGTAAGTGGAAAATATTGTATTAACCGGAGTGAAGTGATAAGATTAACTGCTTTTTTGGAGTAAGAAAATTTAAGAAAGCCTCAAAAGGCAGAAGCTGCTGTAAATAATAAATAGGAAAAATAAAATGAAAGAAATTAAAGCATACATAAGAAGAGATAAAACCAACATGGTTATCCAAAAACTTGAACAAGCCGGAGTAAAAGGGATGACGGTGATTGATGTCTCGGCTCTGTGCGAGTGGGCAGATAAAGAATCATTTTCTTATTCAATCGAATACTGCGAAAAATATTCAAAAGTGGTTAAGCTTGAATTGGTCTGCGATGATTCCGAAGCTGACGGCTTAGTTGAAGTTATTTCAAAATATGGACGAACAGGAAATCGAGGTGACGGAATGATATTCATCTCACCGATTGAAAAAGCAATTCATATTAGAACCGGAAATGTTAACATCTTATAATTCAAACAATGGAGGATTAAACAATGTCTAAAGTTAAAATTAATATAACCTTTGTCATTATTCTGGCAATTTCAATTTTTGCTTATAGTGAATTAATGGCTCAAGAGAAATCAGATACTAATTCAAGTACCAAAAGTAAAACCGAGAGTAAGATTGATGTTCCCTATAAAAAAATTGAACCAATGAAACCAAAAGGTTTAAAAAAGTATCAATTCAAACCGAGTAAAGAAAATCAAACTTCGAAGAAAAATAAGTCTGAATTGAAAGAAGAAAAGAAAAAAGAATCAATTATCCATGGAGGTGTGATCGATTTAAAAACCATTGACAAAAACAACGATGGAAAAGTTTACCAGGATATGATGGATTGGAATGTAATTTCCGACAAACCCGGTAAATGTCCGCTTTGTGGTATGAAATTAAAAGAGGTTACACTTGAAACAGCAAAGAAAAATCTTATTGAAAATGGATTTAAAGTAAAAGAGTGACTAAATGAACTTCTAATTCTTGGATGAAAAGATGAAATGCAATAAATGCGGATTCGAAAATGAATCAGCTAATAAATTTTGCACAAATTGCAGCAATGAATTAATAGATACATATCCGGCAGCTGATGCTATAGTCCGAAGGATCCTTCGGAAATGTTCAAATTGTGGAATTAATAATCCGCGCAGTAATAGCTTCTGTACTAAATGCGGGAACCGGTTGAATACTCTTCAGAACTTGGAAGAGAAAAAAAATAGCCGGTAAGAATCGCCATAAAGTCCGAAGCAAAAAAATTAAGAAGAAGAAAA
>JAHJVF010000416.1 GCA_018828505.1 Bacteroidota bacterium
ATAATCAAACGTTGCGTTTTTTGTTAGTTTTTCCTGCCATATCATAGCATTGTCGTGGCGGGGATGTTTTGAGTTTTGAATTTGTTTAGTGCTTAGAAATTCGGATTTAGTCCGTCAACTGACGGATTAAGCTTTTTGCAGCGTTCTACACGATTTTACGTAACTTCAATAAGTTAACTTAAATATGAAGAAGTATAAAACGAAAGATTGAAATTGAATATTTATGTTTTTATCTTATTTCCGTAAATCATAATAAAGTGTGATATAGAGAAATGAAATTTGAAGAGTTTAAAAGTCATTTTAAAAATGTTCTATTAATCAAATCAGATTACTTTGATATGATACCAAACAACTTGGTGATTAGAAATCAAGTTACTCAATGGGTTCGGAAAAATTTATTGATTCAATTGAGACGCGGTGTTTACATCTTAAAAGAAAATCAGAATAGAATTTCTAAATTTGCTCTTGCCCATATTCTATACAATCCTTCTTATATAAGTCTTGGTAGTGCAATGAGTTTCTATGGATTGATTCCGGATGTAGTCGAGCAAGTCACCTCAATAACCACAAAGAAAACTTACCTTTTTAGAAATGCATTTGGTGTTTTTACGTTTTCGCATATTAAAAAGGATGCATTCAATGGCTTCAGCCACGAAAAAGATGAACATGGTCTAGATTTTTTCATTGCAAAACCTGAGAAAGCTTTGATTGATTATATTTATTTTAACAAAGTAAAAACTTTAGATGAGTTATTTGAGTCACACAGATTACAAGCTTTTGAAAATTTAGATTTAGAGATGGTCACGGAATTTGCTAAAAAAATTAGCACTAAGTACATCATTAACATTGTAAAAGACTTGAATAAAATCAAATGAAAGAAAAACTAAATGGTATAATTTCGTTTAATGTTTCAGCGAACGAGAAACTTAACCTGCTGAGAGAATACTTTCAGCATTTGATTTTGAAAATAATGTATGACAGGAAAATCAGTAGTATGCTATCATTTGTCGGTGGAACAGCATTAAGCGTAATCTATAATGTTGGAAGATTTTCTGAAGATTTGGATTTCAGTCTTTCGAACAAGCGTAGATATAATGTGAATTCATTATCGAAGATTGTTTCAAATGAACTCAATGATTATGGATTTATAAATGAAGTATCGGTGAGTAAAAAAAATATTGTAAACTCAATATGGTTCAAATTTCCAGATATTCTGAATGAATATAAAATTTCTCTAATTAAGGGACAGAAACTATCGATTAAACTTGAGATTGATACAAATTCACCTGGAGGATTTGAAGAAGAAATTCATGTTGTAAATAAATATTTTTTCTTTACAGTTCGCACATATAAAATTGATTCTTTATTTGCAGGTAAACTCCATGCTTTTCTTTTTAGGAAATATTCAAAGGGAAGAGATTATTACGATCTTTTATGGTATTTGAGTAAGAAAATTATTCCAAATTGGGGTTATTTAATTAATTCTTCTTCCCAAACAGAAAAGAAAAAATTTACCGAAGCCAAGTTAATTGAAATGTTGGTAAAAAAATTTGAGAAAGCTGATTACAGCCAAATTCGGAGAGAAGTATTGCCATTCCTACAAAATCCTTCCGAAGTGAGAGATCTATCTTTAGAAAATTTTATAGTAAGCTTAAAATATTTACGCTAAGATTTGATGCTAAAAATTCATCTCAATCTGTTAATTTAATCGAGTATTATAATCATCTTAATTAGGTTTGTTATAAAAATTAAAGACAAACTTTATGATACTGAATTTTTATCCACACATATTAAAAACACTTTTAGAAACAGATTCATTTTTAATTTTCTTTATAGAAAACCGCAGAAAGATATCCAACAACTTGACGAAAATCGCCGCTTGCTTCACTTGAATCGCATCGATATAAAATTTTTGATTTATCCGCTCCGAGCAGTTTCGCAGTTTGCATTACAGTTACAATCGGACCGCCACCGCAAGCTTCAACTTTCTCATTTTCCATATCTTCCATTATCGATTCATAATCATAATTCTCGATGTGACGATGTATCTTTGAATCGAGTGAATCCGCAATATCGTGGGAATGATAATGCGACAGGTCAGAACTCGCTACAAGTAAAACACTTTTGCCTGCAATCTCTTCAGCAAGAATTTCAGAGAGTGTTCTACAAACCTCCTCACTTTGATTTCCAATTACAATGGGGAGTAATTTGAAATCTTTCAACACACTTTGTAAAAAGGGAAGTTGAACTTCAAGAGCGTGTTCGCGCCCGTGTCCCTTTCCCGATACACTGATAATTTTTTTATTTTCAGCAAGTGCGTCTCGCAGCTCATTGTCAATTTCAATTAAACCAAATGGGGTCATGTACGCTCTGCCATTATAAATTGAAACTCCATCAAAATATTCATAATGACTTGGTGAAATCACAATAACAGTTTCGTAACTTAGACCCTGAAGTAATTTATAACCATAAGCTGCTGTTTTTCCAGAATAAAAATAGCCTGCATGAGGAGATGCGATTCCAATGACTGTCCCGTTTATCTCGGGAGGTTTAACTTCTTCAAAGAACTTGATAATTTCTGATTTAAGTTTTTTGGGTTCTCTTTCGTAAAACGTTCCGGCAACTGCTGGCTCGCGAACATCGTTAGTGATCATCTTATTTTCCCTTACTCATTTGCTTTTCTGAAAAAATAACAGCAGAAAAAATTTCAATTTTAGTTTGCAGAGATTTCCAATCATGCTTTCTTAATCCAGCTTTTTGACAAGTGTGATCGAGGAAATCTTCTCTATTCCAATTATATTTAACGGCAACTTGAGGAAGAAGCAATCCATGATGATGTTCTTTCTCAATAATTAATCCATGTTTTCCGATTTTTATTTCATCTATCGATTTTATTTTTTTAGGAACCGAAAGGACTGAAATTTCAATTTCAATTTGATCAAATTCTTCCTCGCTCAGTGGTGTAAAACGCGGATCTTCGAAAGCTGCTTTCTTTGCCGCTTCGTACACCTGCTCATACAATGAAGTGAATCCAAGAATATATCCGATACATCCGCGAAGCTGCTCATCGATAGTTAAAGTAACAAACACTCCGTACTTTTCTATTAAATTCGGTGGATAGTCTTCTTCAAATTTGAATGGTTTTTTATCTTTTAATTCTTCGGCGATTGAACTTCTCGCAATTTGCAACAGGATTTTTTTTTCTTCTTTCGATAAATTCATTTTTCACCTCCTAATTCTTAAGCGAATAAGCGACCAATTCTTTTTTATCTTTTATGAAATAGAGTATATCACTATGAATAAAGAAAGAATCCGGGACGGGAGCCGGTGACGATGAATTTAGTCTCTCTCTTAATAGTATTTTTTGTGAACTTCTGTCAAGAACACAGAGCCGGTTCGTTAGGCTCGCTTCATGATTTTTTTCATAGTAATTGAAAAGAAAAAGATTTTCATATTCAATAAATTCAATTTGACCTGCATATTTTGTATCACCGATTACTTTAAGTAACACTTGATTTAATTCGGAATAATTGTCTCCATCGAGTAGCGCAGATGGAAAATGTGATAATTCATGAAGGTTATCTTTCTCAGCGTTTCTGATTTCATTTATTCGTGCTAAGTTTTCGCCAATCGAATTAATAACCTCTCCTGTCCTGAAATCTAGTTCAAAGAACTCCCTGCTCTCAAATTTCTGTACGTAAGCCAATATTTTCCCATCAGAGAGTGAATCAAATGTTAGATCCGAATTGTGCCACTCAACTTCTCCACTATTAAGATCAACAGCGATTATCTGTTTATGCTTAGGGAGATCGGGTTTCTCAAAAAGATGAAGAAGTAAAATGTCTTGATAGACTGTTTCGATGCCAATCCAAAAATCTTGGTTCACAAACTTTTGATCATGCCAAATTTTTCTTCCTTCCATTTTATCAATGCAGGAAAAGAATACTTTCTTCAATATGATATCACGTTCTTCAATGACTATCGAATTTAATTCTGTAATTAGAATTCTCCAGACCTGACGGTTATTGGTATATGTGAAGAGCTTTTGGATTTTCATTATTCTTTATTCTGATTCTATCAAAACATAGTGAATTGAAATGATGTAATCCACATGAATTTTTTTATCACTTATCTTTTTTTTCGTGAATTGCAATCAACGTTGCAATTTGTTATTAAAAATCACAATCGCTATTTTTAATTAAATTTAGTTTTGTAATATGTTGAAGACTTTAACTAAATCTAATCTATCAAAGAAAAAAAAGGTCAAAATACCCGATATTTGGAATCGAGTAGCAGGATTGTTAAGAGATCGGAAGCGTGAGATTGAAGTGCACACCGCGAATGTTCGGAAAGAATGGACAAAATTAAACTCTTAAATGGTCCTCGATTCAAATATTATAATCGCATATTTGGTTGGTGATAAAGAAGTAATTAAGCATCTGAATTATTGGAAACTAGAGGAAAAGTTATTCTTTATACCGGCGATCGTCGAAACCGAGATTCTTTCTTTCCCGAAAATGACCGTCAAAGAGATTGAGATGACTACTAAATTTCTTGAAACATTTATCTTCATTTCACTCGATCGAGCTACCTCAAGACTCGCAGCGAAATTACGAAGAGAGTATAGCATTAAACTTGCTGATGCCTCTATTGCTGCAACCGCCATATTTCTAGAAGTTCCATTAGTTACCCGCAATATACGAGACTTCAAAAAAATTGAAGAATTGAATATAATTTCTATTTAAAGGTTGTGTAAACTATTTACAACCGAATCATATTCAATTATCAATTTCTCAAAAACCTGCTCAACTTTAAGAATTTCTGTAATCAACCCTGAACTCTGCCCTGCTTCCATTGCTCCCTCTATTTCATCCCCATCGAATATGCCAAGTCTTTCTCGCTTCGATCCTAATAATTCCTTTAATGATAATTCGTTCTTTCCATCCATGTCGGCTTTGACTGCTCGTAGAGAGAAATCGTTTTTCAACATGCGTATCAAACCGATTTTTCTTAGTGCAAGAATAGTATCATTATCCTTTGCCTCAATAATTCTTCTCTTAAAATTTTCATGTGCAGATGACTCAATTGTTGCCGCGAATCTTGTCCCAATTTGAACACCCTCAGCTCCAAGACAAAACGCTGCGGCAATTTGTCTTCCATCAGCAATTCCGCCTGCAGCAATTACGGGAATATTCACGACATCAACTAACTCAGGGATTAAACACATTGTAGTTATCTCATCGAGTCCGTTATGCCCGCCTGCCTCAACTCCTTCACCGACAATTGCATCGCATCCGACTTCCTCAGCCTTTTTTGCGTACTTAATAGAGGGAACAACGTGAACCACAACACAATTATTCGATTTTAATTTTTCGATATATTTTCCTGGATGCCCGGCTGAGGTAAAAACGATTTTAATTTCTTCTTCGATAACGACGTTAATTAATTCTTCCGCATCTTTACGGAGTAGTGGAATATTTACACCGAATGATTTATCAGTTTTGGATTTTGCTTTTTGTATATGTTCCCGTAATAGCTCAGGTTTCATTGAACCTGCACCAATCAGTCCGAGTCCACCACAATTTGAAACTGCCGATGCGAGTTTATATCCTGAGACCCAAACCATCCCGGCTTGAATAATCGGGTACTTGATATTAAATAATTTTGTGATTCGATTATTAATGTTCATAGATGTAAAAAGTTTATTTCATTTTTAATTTTTAAATCTCACAAATTTTTCTCCATTCCATTAGAGAGTAACATCGTTTGATATTCGAAACCCATTTTTCTAACTTGGAACAAATTTTATATCAATTTAATAAATGAGGAGATTATGAGCGAATTAAAAATAAATTACACTTGTGTTGACCGATTTCTAAAATATGTTAAATACGACACACAATCCTCTGAAGAATCTAAGACTTTCCCATCAACGGAAAAACAAAAAATTCTTGCACGGGTTTTAGCGGATGAATTGAAAGAGATTGGAATGCATAATGTTGAGCTTGATGAACACGGTTACGTTTACGCGGAGTTACCCTCTAATGTAAATCATAACGTCCCAGCTATTGGATTTTTATCTCATATGGACACATCTCCGGAAGTCAGTGGTGAAAATGTCAATCCAGTAATTCATAAAAACTATGACGGAAAAGATATTGTTCTACCAAAAGACAACACACAAATAATAAGAGTTGCTGAACAACCGGATTTAAAAAATCAAATAGGGAATGATATCATCACAGCAGATGGGACAACGCTTCTCGGTGCAGATAACAAAGCAGGACTTGCGGAAATTGTCGATGCAATGAGACATTTGATCTTAAACCCTGAATTGAAACATGGTCCGATAAAAGTCTGTTTTACTCCCGATGAGGAAGTT
Organism: Bacteroidota bacterium; assembly: GCA_018828505.1. GTDB lineage: Bacteria > Bacteroidota > Ignavibacteria > Ch128b > Ch128b > JAHJVF01. Next base: position 6,383 of record JAHJVF010000416.1, read on the forward strand.
GGACGTGGAACAGAAAAAATAGATCTAAAAAGATTCGGAGCTGAATTCGCTTATACAATCGATGGTGAAACTCTTGGTGAAGTTGAGAATGAAACATTTTGTGCGGATACGGTAATACTTACAATTCAAGGATTCAATTGTCATCCGGGTTATGCGAAAGATAAATTGGTAAATGCAATAAAAATTGCTGCAGACCTAATAGACACTTTACCAAAAGACATGCTATCTCCCGAAACAACAGAGTTGCGTGAGGGATATGTTCATCCATACGTAATTAATGGCGGAGTTGATGTTACGACAATTAAAATTTTAATTCGTGACTTTGAAGAATCCGGATTAAAAGAAAAAGAAGCATTTCTAGAAAATCTTGCTAAAGAAATTATCGGAAAATATCCGAAGGCTTCTTTCAAGTTTGAAGTTCAAGAATCTTATCGAAATATGAGATATGCTCTTGATAAGCATCCCCATTTAGTTCAATATGCAATTGAATCTGTTGAGCGAGCTGGAGTTAAGCCAAAGCTTCATCTTATTAGAGGAGGAACGGATGGTTCAAGACTTTCATACATGGGGGTACCCTGTCCGAATATTTTCGCAGGTGGTCATGCATTCCATTCGAGATTAGAATGGATATCAGTTCAAGATATGCAGCATGCCGTTGATGTGATTGTTAATTTGGTTCGAGTTTGGGAGGAGAAGAGTTAAATTAAAATTGAAAAAATGAACTACCATCAGCTTCGAAGGAGTCCTATGGACGAGTTATAGCCAATGCTAAAAGACGACCGTGACAGCAAGGCAATGAATGAAAATGGAACTGACCAAAGAGCAATATGACATCATCAACTCGACAGGTAACATCAAAATAAATGCAGTTGCCGGGTCTGGAAAAACCACGACCATTATTGAGTATACCAAAGCTCGGCCAAAGGAGAGTAAAATTCTTTATCTCGCTTTCAACAAATCCGTAAAATTAGAAGCAGCTAAAAAGTTTGCAGACAAGGGACTTAACAACGTAAAAGTAGAAACGGCACATTCACTTGCATATAAAAACATTGTTTTCAAACACAATTATAAAGTTAGACCGCAAGGTTACAAGACAAATGAAATAGCTGAATTGCTTAACTTACAAGGGAATGAAGAAAAACACACAGAATACGTTGTTGCAAACCATATAAATAAATTTATTGCTTACTTCTGCAACAGCGACACACAAAAAGTTCAGGACTTAAACTATCTTGACGTAGTTTCAGACAATAAAGCAAAAGTTTTTGTAACAACTTTTTACGACTACATAGAAAGCCAATCCCGACTGCTGTTAAGCAAGATGGACAAAGGAGAAATTGAAATTACACACGACTTTTATTTAAAGAAATTTCAGTTATCAAACCCAAAGTTAAATTTTGACTACATCCTATTTGACGAAGGACAAGACGCATCATCTGCAATGCTTGACGTTTTTTTTAAGCAAAAAGCTACAAAAGTTATTGTTGGCGACACACATCAACAAATTTATGGTTGGCGTTTTGCGGTAAACTCTCTTGAAAAAGCGGACTTTAAAACATTTCACCTTTCAACAAGTTTTCGTTTCAGTCAAGATATTGCAAACCTTGCTATGGAAGTTCTTAAATGGAAAGTGCATTTAGATGAACACAAACCAATACCAATTACAGGCAAAGGAAATAGCAAAGAGTATAAAACAAAAGCAGTTCTTGCACGAACCAACCTTGGACTACTTCTAAAAGCAATTGAGTGTGTTATTGAAAAGAAAAAAGTAAAACACATTTACTTTGAAGGCAACATAAACTCATACACCTATGCTGACGAAGGAGCATCACTATATGATGTATTAAATCTTTACAATGGCAAACACCATCTCATCAAAGACAAGTTAATCAAAGCAATGAAAGACATTGATGAGTTGGAAGACTATATTGACAAGACAGAAGATGTTCAACTCGGAATGATGGTTGAAATTGTTAGGGAGTATGGGAACAAAATCCCAGAAATTATAAAAGCAATCAAAGACAAACACGTTGACAATGACGAGAAAGAAAAAGCAGAAATGATTTTTTCAACTGTTCATCGTTGCAAAGGAATGGAATATGATGCAATCCAACTTGTAAACGATTTCATCACCGAAGAAAAATTAGAGAAAATAAAAGAAGACAATAAAAAGGAAGGAATAAATTCATCAAAGCTAAATGAAGAAATCAATCTTTTGTATGTAGCTATAACAAGAACAAGAAACAGTATTCATATTCCCGAACCACTAATGCCAATTGAGTTCCCTCGTTCTTCTCAAATTCATATAACGCGAGTATTAACCGAAGAAGAAAAGAAACAAGCTGAAACTTCAAGCAAGCGAATTACTTCACCTCAAAAAATTGACAAGAAAGAATTAACAAAAGAAAAAACATATTCAGTTGACGGAGTAAGAGAAAAATATAAAGACGCATACAAACCCTGGACAACGGAACTTGATGACGAGTTGACTGTAATGTATTGTGAAGGTGTAAATGTTCGTGATATGGCTAAACATTTCGGACGGACAAAAGGAGCAATAAATTCAAGAATTAAAAAATTGGAATTAGTAGAAACTTACGGATAGACAGCAATATGAATACAATTAAAACTGAACACGGACAAAGAATCACTGGCTATAACATTGGCTTGGCGGAAATGGCTGGTTCAGTGGTTAATCAAAGTTTCTGCTTCTATCAAACTTTAGTGCTTATTGACAGCGAAGTGCTTCTAATGCCGCCACTTCGCCAAGCCATAAACCGATACGAGATATCAAGACTGAAATCAGCAATATCTTCTGTCGTTCTGGCTTGTCCAGAATCTTTTTTAAAAGGGATTCCCAACAAGCCCGCCTGCTTCACGTGAAGCAACGTGGCGGGCAGGTCGCTTTAGCGTCAACTTAACTCATAATTACCAAGGGGAAAGACAGGTGAAAATATTGATAAGCAATAAAAACAGCAATTATTTGTTAATCCTCTACAAGGATTATTGAGGATTTTTTGAATTTTTTTACTAACAATAATGTGACCTCTACGAGGTCAACTAAATTATTGACCTCGTAGAGGTCTTATTGTTGTAGGAATAATGTCAATCCAATAATTCCAAATCCTCGTAGAGGATTAATAAGAGTTGAGGGATTTCTAAGTTATGATATTTTAATGAGTTAGTGAGAAAAAACCAATTGTTAGGTTGACACCTATGCGACTCAATCATTAAATCTTTGAATTTTTAAATAAAAAACATGCAAATTAAAGTCGAAAGAGCATCTCGATTCTCTCTCATATCAAATATATTTTTGTTTTTGATAAAGTTAGCTGCAGGAGTTTTATCGAACAGTATTGCAGTAATATCAGATGCAATAAATTCATTTACAGATATTTTAACTACTTATGCAGTACACTTCAGTGTTAAGGTTTCTTACAAACAAGCAGATCACGACCACCAATACGGGCATCATGCGGCTCAACCAATCGCTGCAATGATCCTTGCAATTTTTGCAGGCGTTGCTGGAATTACAGTAATTCGGGAATCTATCAGCCGAATAATTCACCCCTCAATTTTAGATATAATAACATTCCCTTTGATTGTTTTAGCACTTACAATTTTTCTTAAAAGCTTTATGGCTTTTTATTTCAGTCAGGTCAGCAGAAAATATGACAGTCCGGCGATTCGTGCACTTGGCGTAGACAGTTTTAACGACGTGCTTTCATCTTTCATCGCGTTGGTTGGAATTATTATATCTTCATTTGGATTTAAGTATTTCGATGGTATAGCCGGAATTCTGATTGCCTTCTTCATTTTCAGAAGCGGATATCATATTGCGAAAGAAAATATAGATTATTTAATGGGTAAAGCAGCTAGTAAAGAATTGTTGATAGAAATTACCAACCGTGCATTAAAAATTCCTGGTGTAGTTGGAATGAACGATCTAAAATCCCATTATATCGGAAATAAATATCATATCGAAATTCATATTGAAGTTGACCGGAATTCCACGACCAAAATGTCTCATGATATCGGAAAGGAAGTCGAGAAAGTAATTGAAGAACTTCCTCTTGTTGCTGAAGTTTTTGTGCATATAGATCCGGTTTAGGATGATTTAAGAAACTTTTTTCATAGTAACCGTTGTTAGCATCAAAAACCATTAACACAAAAAAAGGAGTTAGTTTTATGACTTTCAAAAAAATCCTAAGTCTAATTTTTGTATTCACATTCGTATTTAGTCACGCATTCGCTCAGGAATTCACACAAGAGCAAATGGAAGCCGCACAAAAAGCTTGGATGGAATACATGACACCAAGTGCCACTCACGAACACATGGCGAAGAACACCGGTGAATGGATCTCATCAACATACGGTGATGAATTTCGAAACATGGTTGTTGAAATGAAACGGAAGAAATAATCACAATAAAGTCTTGAAAAGATTCCATCCCGACTTGTCGGGATGGAATCTTTTATCTTTTGTCTTTCATCTTTCTTTCAACTATTTCTCTATCGCATAGGATTCATCGAACAAATAACTTTTTAAATCTCTATGAAACTCGACAAATTGCTCTCTACTACCGAACCACTCTATGACATCCTGCCTTTTCAACCTGGTTGGTTTATTGCTCAATATTATTTGATAAGAACTATAGGGATAATTCTCAAAGTCATTTCTTAATTTGTGATGCAAAGGATTTGCATGAATATAATACACTACACTTTTAAGATACGATTCGTCTTCTATAATTTTTCTCTTGAAATTTTTTTGAAATAGGTTGCCGCTTCTTTCTTGCTCTTTATTAACTGACATAGAGTATGATATAAAAAATCTCTGAAACTGCTGAGAGATTTGCTCTTGATCCTCGATTGTTGGACTTATTAAAAAATGGAAATGGTTGGGCAACAGGCAAAATGAATATGTATTTACGATACCGTCAAGATATTTTGAATATTTCTCAAGAAAGTATTTATAATCCCAGATTTGTCATTAGAGAACAAAAGACTTTAGATACCCGTTACAAAAATTGAT
>JAHJVF010000417.1 GCA_018828505.1 Bacteroidota bacterium
AGCTGCTGCCCTGGCCAGCAGTGCAGCCGTAGCAGTGATCCGCCACCGTGATCGGGTGGCCGGCCAGATCGTGGTCGAGCAGGTCGCGCAGGTGCGGGCGCGGCCGTCCGGGAAGCTGCAGCGCCAGCCCCAGCATCTGGTTGAAGTCGCAGTCGTAGAGATAGCCCTGCCAGTCGACGCTGACCAGCTCGCGGCACATCACGCGATCGAGGTTCTCCGGCCGGTGGCTGTCGTGCAGCAGCGTCATGTAGGCGGCGAACTGGCCCTTGGAAATCTGATACCATACTCAACTTGTCGGGATGAGCCAGGATATTCACGCTGAATGATTTTTACACTGAACGATTTTGCTATTTCGATTGTCCTATCAGTGCTGAATGAATCGATTAAAACTATATCATCAGCCCATTTAACACTTGCAAGACAGCGGGATATATTTTTTTCTTCATTATACGTTGTAACAACTACGCTGATTGGTTCTCTCATGCAAATTCCTATTTTACTTCAACTTGAATATTTTTTGCTATTAATTAAATCTTGACTGCAACTTTGCAACAATAATCAAGATTTTCAACCGAAATATAGCTTATGTTTTATAAAATGGATTGTTTATTTTTGAGTGTTTTGAAGCAGAATTTGAACGAACAAGGTAATGAATGAGTAAAAACAAGCTAAATAGACGTAAGATTTATTTTAGGATTATCAGATATGTCAAACCTTATTGGCGGCATTTAATAGGAGTCCTGTTAACAACTATTTTTTTTACTGTATTCAGCGGTCTTTCGATTTATTTAACGATTCCGTTATTAGAGACATTATTTCAAACAGAAATTCAAGCTGAGGACAACAGCTCTGCAGCATCCGAGTTAAATTTAAAACCTAAAGAAGAGAAACAAAGCACGGGATTCTTATCAAGCATCAAGAAAGAATTATCCAGTGTAATGTTACCATTTATTGATCGTCCATCAAAACGTGATTCATTATTTAGAATTTGTTTAGTGATTGTACTTGCATTTCTGTTCAAAGGGGTATTCGGATATGCACAATCTTATTTAATGGCATTTGTTGAACAGGGTTTCATCCGCGATCTACGGAATCAAACCTATTCTCACCTTAATAAACTATCGCTCAAATATTTTACAAATGAACGTATTGGAAATTTAATCTCGCGCATTACGAACGACATAACGATGATCAATACAGGAATTTCTGCAAGCTTTGTTACGCTTGTAAAAGAGCCGATGCTTCTCATCGTTTTTCTTTTATTAGCACTTGTGATAAGCTGGCAGTTGACAATTTTGGCTTTGATAGTTATGCCTTTTTCCTTAGTTATTATCAGTTGGCTTGGTGTTAAACTTTATAAACAGAGTTATTTACTTCAAGCGAAGATGGCGGACCTAACTTCTTTTCTTCAGGAAAAAATTTACGGAACGAAAATTGTAAAAGCGTTTAATATGGAGAAAAGAGAGAATGAAAACTTCTTCTCACTCACAAATCATTTCTTCAAGATTATTCTAAAGATTACCCGAATAAGAAACATTGCATCGCCGGTTACAGAGTTTCTAAGTATAGTTGCCGGTGTATTGATTATTTGGTATGGAGGAATTCAAGTTTTGGAGTCGCAAACATTAAAAGCCAGTGAGTTCCTTGGATTTCTATTTATAATTTTCCAGATTATGCCTCCGATCAAGGAACTTAGCAATGTGGCCAACAGGATACAGGAATCTACTGCTGCTGCATCAAGAGTCTTCGAAATAATTGATGAACCGATTTCCGTAACGAACGCTCCGAAGAGTAAAACTTTTCTCGAATTCAAAAACAAAATTATCTTTGATAATGTTTCGTTTTACTATGAGAGGAATCATCTTGAAATACTTAGTAATGTTAATTTTGAGGTGAATCGTGGAGAAGTTGTAGCTCTTGTCGGACCAAGTGGCGCCGGAAAGACAACATTAGTTGATCTCATACCAAGATTCTATGATGTAACCGATGGATCGATCTTGATCGACGGGATTGACATTCGTGAATATGAACTCAAGTCATTACGAAATCATATTGGCATCGTGACACAAGATTCGATTTTGTTCAATGAAACTATCAAAAATAACATTTGTTACGGTTTCGAAAATCCGAATGAGAATGAGATCATTGAAGCCGCAAAAGCAGCAAACGCCCATGAATTCATCACTAAATTTCCAAGAGGATATGATACTATCATTGGAGAGAGAGGTTTGAAGATATCAGGAGGACAAAGGCAAAGACTTTCAATTGCGAGAGCTTTGCTTAAAAATCCCCCTATTATGATTTTCGATGAAGCGACCTCAGCATTAGATAGTGAATCTGAAATTCTTGTTCAGGAAGCTATCGAGCGAATGATGAAAAATCGCACAACCTTTGTGATTGCTCATCGATTGAGCACTGTAAGAAAGGCGAATAAGATTGTCGTAATTGATATGGGAAAGATCGTTCAAATTGGAAAACATAACGAATTAATATCTGATACTAATGGACTGTACCACAGACTCTATACACTTCAATTCATGATTGATGAGGAAGCGGAGTGAAGTTTAAGAAAGAAAGTGTACTTCAAATAATCGATAAAGCCGGATTCGTATTCCTTTTTATTTTTGCGGCAAGTCTAACAACTTCAATTTTTGTAAATCAGGTCGGTTATTTCGGAGCGTTGATTACGTTGTTTGTTAAATTTCTTTATCAAGGAAGTTTTGAGAAAAAATCCACCGGGTTAGAAAAATTATTTATTGCTTTAATTGCGGTGGAATTAATATCGGCAATTATATCAGAAAATAGTTCTCAATCGTTTCATAATACATTTAAGCGTGCGATCCTTCTGCCTGTGATTTATTTACCATCGTACTATCTCCATAATGAAAGAAGATTCAAGCGGATATTCTTTACTTTTTTAGCCGTTGCTTGTGTGGGCATGCTCATCTATTTGTTCTTTGCATATCGTCATTATATCGAGCAGATATATTATCGAGAATCAAAAGGTCCTTCGCCGTTTCAATATGTTATGACTGCCGGCGGATTAATGAGCATCGTTACAATAATTATGTTTGGTTTTCTGCTGCAAAAAAATCTTGGTTTGAAATACAAACTATTGATTCTTGTTGGAATCACGATCTCAGTAGCGGGATTGTTTTCAAGTTATACTAGAGCTGCTTGGGTTGGAACGGCAGCCGGAATTATTTTTTTATTGATCTTAAATCGTAATTGGATATTGATAGGTGTATTAGGTGCGATCATCACAGTCTTCTTTTTAGCAATCCAGAATAGAAGCACTTTTATAAATTATGATATCGTTCAGGGTCAAGAGCAGTTTTATTACGAGACCGATGGAAGAGCATACACTGCGACATTATTCAACGGTCGCGTTCTTATTGCTGACTATAATAAAGGAATTTTGTTCGGAAAAATTTATGATGGAGAATTTGAAAAGCTAAGTGTGTATGAAACAAATTCTCCTGCTGTCTCTGTGAATGTTTATGACAGTACAGCAATTGTACTGTTGCTCAATTCACAGCTATTATTCCTACATGTTGACAGTCTTGGATTAAGCTTCAGAAGCTCCTTCATTACACCGGGGAGAGTTACCTCCTACAGCACTCAAGATTCATTAATGTATCTTTCTGAATACGAGGATGGATACTCGATCGTAAATATTCTGAATCCAGATGAGCCAAGACTTCTTCATTCAGCTAAGCTTGATGAAAAGAAAAAACTCACACTCTCGAATGTTCTCGTAAAAGATAATATAGTTTATTTCACCTGTCCGGAAATTGGTTTATTAATATATGATTTCTCAAATATGAGTTCTCCTAAAAAACTTGGCGAGTTCAAATCCGATGGCGATCCAAATGCGATGCTTCTTCACAACAAAATACTTTTTCTCGGTGATGGAAAATATGGGATAAGAGTGCTTGATGTGTCAAATCCAGGTTCTCCACAGTTGATGAATACAATTAAGCTGGAGGGAAGTGTCGGTGGATTGAGGATGCAAGAGAATATGTTATGGGCGAGCGATTTCGGTGGTAATTTATATAAAATTGATGTAACAGATTTGCTAAATCCAAAACTTGAAAAATTTGCACACGTCGAAGGACAAATAACTTCATTCGAAGTAAATCAAACAGAATTGTGGATGACTAACCTTAAACGGAGCCGTTTTAGTTCAATCTTAGATCCCTATCATTCATCGAACATCGAACGAATAAATCAGATCAAAGTTGGATTTAAGATATTCAAGGATTATCCAATTTTCGGAATTGGAAACATTGATCTTAATGAAATTTATAAACGGTACAGGGAAAGCACCGATAAATAT
>JAHJVF010000418.1 GCA_018828505.1 Bacteroidota bacterium
ATTAAAATCGCAGTTTGCTGTGCTACATTTTGGTTATATTCAAATGCAAGCTTCTTGTGATTGACTAAGTCTATAATTGTTCCAATCAAACAAAGTCCGCCTGTAAAAAGAAAAAGCAACCCCATCCCGATCTGATTGAGCATAAACCTTTGTACTCCGGCTATAATTATAAAACCGAGCAGAGTTACCAACAGGATTGTTTGCGGATCTTTTCTTCTAGCACGGTACATATTGGCAAACTGCATCGCCTGGTTATCGTTAAAATCTTTTATCAAACCTTGAACGAAAACCAGTTCTTCTCCTTCAAGTTCGGGCAGAATCTGAAAAATATTTGGCATTTAAACCTCCGATTAAATTGATTGAATTTTTTGAATTTGTTTTTTTATCAACGAATAAACTCTAAATGAAAGAATGGCAATGGCGATTAATCCCAGCGGGTGTGAATCAAACGACGCAGTAATATCTCCGCGAAATAAAAGTGAGATCGATCTTCCTAATCCACAACCGGGGCAAAAATCAAGTCCGACATTGTTGAAAACACAAAAAGTAAAATGGGAGTTACTGTCGGGAGAAATGAATATTAGGATCATAAGACCAAGAATCCACACTACTGCTTCAAGTGGAAAATATTTTAACAGAATTAAAAAACGAATCAACACATTCTTCCTTCGATTTTCAAAAATTTACTTTCAGAATGATTTTCCATCGTAATACTTTTGTTAAATTAGAACATTATTTTTCACAAATCAACTTTATCGTTCAAGAGGCATTATTCAAAGCAAAACTTTCAATCCGAACTGTTCGCAATTGGTTTTATTACGATAAATCAAATAACTTTGCATCGAATTCAAAAATTAATACGGAAAATGATCAATATGGATTCATCGTTAAGAAAATTTTTTAATCCAAATAGTTTGGTTCTTCTCGGCGCCTCATCGAAAGAAGGTTCAATTGGTTATGAGATTCTAAAAAGCATATTAAAGTTTGGCTATACCGGAAAAATCTTCGTATTAAATCCAAACTCAAAAGAAATACTCGGCGTACAATGCAATTCAACATTGGCAGAAATAAGCGATAAGATTGATCTTGCAATTATTCTGCTTCCAAAAAAATTAGTCCTTCAAGGATTTAAAGAATGCGTCCGAAAGGGGATTAAAAATGTAATTGTAATAACCGCAGGATTTAAGGAAGTCGGCGATGAAGGTGCTAAGCTGGAAAATGAGTTGCTAAAAATTGCAATGGAAAATCAAGTTAGGTTGATCGGACCGAATTGTATGGGCGTGATCAATACAGATGCAACTGTGAAATTAAATGCTACCTTTGCTGCGGAACTGCCGAAGCATTCTAAAACAGCTTTTCTCTCGCAAAGTGGAGCGCTTGCTGCTGCGGTTCTCAACACGATTTCTCAAACCGGTTTTTCTTTCGGACAATTTGTCAGCGTTGGTAACAAAGCCGACGTAAATGAAAATGATTTGCTCGATTATTGGGCAAACGATCCTAATGTCGATGTCATCACAATGTATCTTGAATCATTTGAAGATGGAAGAAAATTTTATGAGTTGGCGAAACGAATCACTCCTACCAAACCAATTATAGTATTAAAAGGAGCTTGTTCAGATGCAGGCTCAAAGGCAGCAATTTCACACACGGGTGCATTAGCATCGGCAGATAAGATTGTTAATACCGCATTAAAACAATGCGGAGCAATGCGTGTCGAAACGATTGAAGAGATGTTTGAGACAGCATCTGCATTTCAGAAATTTTCTTTGCCCAAAGGGAATCGAGTTGCGGTACTAACCAATGCAGGCGGACCTGGAATATTGCTCGTCGATGAACTTGAAAGAAACAATTTAAAACTGAGTTCGCTCAATATTAATAGAACAAAAAGATTGCGAGAGATTCTTTTACCTGAATCGAGTTTCGGAAATCCAATTGATATGCTTCCCGGTGCCACTGCTCAGATTTATAAAAACGCGGCAGAGATCATTCTTGAAGATAATGATGTTGATTCTCTGATAATAATTTTCGTTGAGCCTGTGATGATTGATTCGTTTGATGTGTTATCTTTTCTATCCATAGTTCAAAAGAATAGTCGTAAACCAGTTTTATTAACCGCATTTCCTCTTCCAAGATTTTGGGGGAGATGGGGCAAGCTTGGAGATAAAGAAACAATTATTTATAAATCTCTTGAACTCCCGCCGAAGATACTTCGTCACCTGTGGGAGAGAAAATTACGAATCGAAGAATTGAACGCAAATCGTAAATCATTATCGAAATTAAAAACTAAAGAAAGAGACGATCTTCAAAAGATATTCGATAGAAATAAAGATCAGCTTATACAACAAAAAGATCTTCAGGCTGTCTGTAAAAAATTAAAACTTCCGATTGTTAAAAGTATGCTTGTGGAAAATCTCAAAGAGGCAAAACAGAAATTTAAATCGTTGAAATTTCCTATTGTATTAAAGGTTGAATCGCCTGACGTTATACACAAATCAGATATTGGCGGCGTAATCACAAATATTAAAAATCTGCAAGAGCTTGAATCTGCATTCAAACAGATCAGGCAAAATCTCAAAAAGAAAAAGATAGCCGGGAAAAACGTGAGTTATCTTTTACAGGAATTTGTTAATGGCGGAATAGAAGTTATCATTGGAGGGTTTCGTGATCCGGGTTTTGGTCCGGTGGTTATGTTTGGTGCCGGAGGAAAATTAGTCGAGTTGATCAAAGACAACAATTTTGCACTTGCGCCAATCACCAAGCACGAAGCTGAAAAACTAATTTACAATTCGAAGATATATCCTTTACTTAAAGGATTCCGCGGAGAGAAGGGAATTGACATCAAACCTATTGCAGAAATTCTTCTTTTGTGTTCTGAATTAATGATGAACTATGATGAAATAAAAGAGTTTGATATCAATCCTTTAATTGTAAAACCCGGAAGAGGAAAATCAAAAATTGTTGATATGAGAATTATACTTTAACTCTCTGTTTAAGAAACGCGTGGCAATGAGTACTAGATAATTTGGATTTATTTAAGTTAAACAATGATTACAGACTCTGTTAATCGTTTCAAACCCGATCAATTCAACATCCGTTGACAGATAATTATTTTTTTTTGGTTCATTTCTTAAAAGGTCTGTACTGAGATATTTTTTGTTATCGTCGGCAAATACAGTAATCACATTAGTATTAACACCAAGATCATTTTGTACTTTTAAAGCACCTAATAAATTCGCTCCGGAAGAAATGCCAACCGCCAATCCAAGCTCACAAGCAAGTTTTTGCGCCATTAAAACGGCATCTCCATCATTTATTTCAATAACTTCATCCAAATCACTTAACCGGCAAATAGCAGGAATAAATTCATCTGATATGCCTTGAATTCTATGATGCCCAACTTTATGCCCTGTTGATAATGTTGGTGATTCGGCAGGTTCTAATGGATGAACTTTTATACCGGGAATTTTCTCCCTTAAAAATTTGCCGACGCCCATAACAGTCCCGCCTGTACCAACACCTGCAACAAAGGCATCGGGTGATTTAGATATCGAGTTAAGTTGGTCAAAAATTTCAGGCCCCGTGGTTGAATAATGAGCCTCCACGTTTGCTGCGTTTGAAAATTGACATGGTAAAAACACATTTGTTTCTTTTTTAGCGAACTCTTCCGACATTTTGATGCTTCCTAAAAATCCTCCTTGCTCTTTTGATACCGGAATTATTTTTGCACCGAAACTTCTAATTAAATCTACTCGTTCTCTACTCATCCAGTCCGGCATAAAGATAATAACCTGATGTCCTAAAGCTCTTCCTATTGCAGAGAAAGAGATTCCCGTATTTCCACTGGTTGCTTCGGCAATTTTATCTCCCGGTTTAATATCTCCTTTGCGGCATGCATTGTCTAAAATGTATAATGCCATTCTGTCTTTAATGCTGCCTGTCATATTTAAGTTTTCACTCTTAGCGTAAATGACCCTGCTTTCATTTTTATATTTTAGATGAACTGCGAGCAAGGGAGTGTTGCCGATTAGATTTTTAAGATTTTTGATTTTGTCGGTTTGAATATTTGTTGCTGGGGTTATGTTATTCATCGAGAATTTCCTGTATTGAAACTAATGCTCAAAACATACTAAGAACTTTTGTGGCTTGAATATCAATTGGCTCTGAATTAGCGACCAATGATATTTATTCTTTCACAATTCACACTTTAAAATAAAAAGATTAATTGAAAGATAAACGCAATTTAACTCTAGAAGTTTACCCATTTTTTATCGGTTCTGTGGATATGTTTGCTCTGTCAGCCTCTACAAAAATATTATTCCAAATTCCCCACAAGTTTTTCAACCTCTTCCAAAATCTCACACGACTTAACTACTTCTTTCATTTTTGTATGGTCGGGATAAAGTGGACGGTCTTCGTCTAAGTGTGCGATGTGTTTGCGGACGACCTTACGAGCAGTTTCAACACCTTCTCCATGTTTGAATTCACGAAAATCAAGTGCTTGTGCCGCTGCTATAAATTCAATCCCTAAAACTCCGTAAGCATTATCAAGAATTTGTCCATTCTTGATCGCGGTATTCATTCCCATGAAGTAAAGGGATATAAATTTTAATCGATTTATGCTTGTTCATGCAATTAAAACTATTGTTTCTCTAAGAAAGAAATAAATGCCCTGAATGTTACAATCTCACAAATATTGTACTTTTTTAGCACAAGCAAGTCTTTGTCTCCAGTAATTATGAAATTAGCATTTGTTTTAGCTGCGAGTGCTAATAAATAATTGTCCTTCTTTTCTCTACAGATATTGATATCAGAATCAACTTTGATAGTTAAACTATTGCTTTTTAATTCATTCCAAAATTTTAGAAAATTTTTATTCTTAAAATATTTTTCTAAATGATTTTAACTTAGAGTCTCCTTGATTTCATTAACTATTTCCCCAGTTATTATAATTTTAACTTTATTCGTTATCACTCTCGAGTTCTGCTCTATTCAAAATTGAAGGCGGCAAACTCTTAGTTGCTTTTGCTCCAAGCTGTTTAATTTTCTCTGTTCGACTTATAAGATTCCCTCTTCCTTCTGTAAGCTTATTCATTGCTTTATCATAATTATCTTTTACTGAAATTAATCCTTTCCCAACCGAAATTAAATCATCTACAAAGGCAGTAAACTTATCAAGCAATTCCCCGCTCTGTCTTGCAATTTCAACTGCATTTCTATTTTGGTTTTCCCGTCGCCATATGCTCTCAATGGTTTTTAGTGTTGCAAGCAATGTAGAAGGGCTTACAATAACAATGTTTTGCTCAAATGCTTCATTAAATATTTGTGGATCTTGCTGAACTGCTAATGCGAATGCCGGTTCAATCGGCATGAACATTAAAACAAAGTCTAAACTTTCAAGCTGATATAAATTTTGATAATTCTTGCCAGCAAGATTTTTGATATGACTTCTTATCGAAATATTATGATCTCTCAGTGCAAGTTGCTGATCTTTCTCATTGTCTGCCGAAATAAATTTTTCATAAGCATTAAGTGAAACTTTGGAATCAACAACTATGCTCTTATTTTCTGGAAGCTTGATTATAACATCCGGCTGAAATCGTTTCCCAGATTCTGCCGTTATACTTTCCTGTACAACATACTCTCTGCCTTTTACTAAACCGGATTTCTCCAAAATACTTTCAAGAATAAATTCACCCCAATTACCTTGAGACTTTGATTGCCCTTTTAATGCTTCTGTTAAATTTTTCGCTTCTTTAGTTATCTCCTGATTCATATCTTTTAACATTTGAAGCTGTTCGCGTAGTGATGCATGACCTTTGATACTTTCTTTGTTCGTCTCCTCAACTTTCTTTTCGAACTCAGAAATTTTTTCTTTTAATGGATTGAGAATTTCGCTTAGCTTCTCTTTATTCTGCTCCGTAAACTTTGTACTCTTTTCTTCAAATATTTTATTTGCTAGATTTTCAAACTCCATCGTGAATTTTTCTTGCAGCTTCTCAATTTCAGCTTTTTGTTCCGTAAGTTTTTGTTGAAGGTTTGAATAATCTGATCTGAGCGATGATAAGGAAGCATTTAGTTCGATTACTTTATCTCTTTCTTGTTGTAGATCAAGAGATGTTTTTTCTTTTTCTTTCTCCAACATTCCGCTTCGTTCACCCAACTTACTGTTTTCATTGCTCAGCTTCTTAATCTTGGATGATGAAATGAACCAAGCAACTACAAAACCAACCGCTAAAACGATGACGAGATATATTATTTCCATAATTTATGCCTCAGAAAATTCTTTTAACTTTTTTAGAAAATATTTAACGCTTGAGCAGTTGGGATGTGTTGCTGCTCTCTCTAAGGTAAATCCATTCTTAATGAATTTTTTCATTATTCGTGGTTTCTTATAACCTATACCTAATCCTCTGCCAGTAACCTCTAAAAAGATTTCTTGCAATTCATTCAACGGTAAAGTTTGCGTGTTTTCTGGATCATCATATAAAAACCGCCTCTGTAATAATGCTGAAAGCGTAATGGAATCACTTAATAACCATGATTCTATAGCTTTTACAGCGACAATATCAATTTTCAAAGGGAGATTATAGTCGTATAGTTGATCTTTATAAAAACTAATACAAGGATCATTCTCTAAATCTGACAAAATAAATACAATTTCTGCACCTCTATCATTAAAAATATTGAAAAAGCTTTCAATTCGTACATTTTTATTCTTTAAACTATCTCTACCAATTGCGTCAAATACACCCACACTCTTAAGATTCATATCTTTCAATAAATCCTAGAACATTTCCGATTCAAGTAGAATTTTTTCAGATTCACCTTCTCCGATAAAACCAATTAGTTTCACCAGGGAATTCCCCCACCCAAAACATTCGATAACCAAGCATCATCCATCTTTAAATTATAAAATTTTAGGTCTTGAAATTGTTTTAATCGGGTAACTCCATTCTCCTTAAAAACAAGTATAGCTTCTTCTGGTCCAATTTCGGATATCAAAGTTTGTGAGTGAGTAGCTAACCAAATAGTGTGTCCTTTTTCTTTCACAAATTCACGGCATATTTGAACAAATTCTTTAATAACCTTTGGATTTAGACCATTCTCTGGTTCTTCAATCAAAAGAAATTGAGGTTCATCTGATTGATATAGTGCTGTGATTAATGAAACAGAGTTTCTGGTTCCATCTGATATCAGGTTTCCTGTAAATGGTGTTGAAGAATTTTCTTCAAATATCGTGAGATAATCTTCACCCGTTAGTTCATTTTGTTTAACTTCAATATCCTGAAGTTCTGGAATAACAAATTGCAACCATTCAACAATGTCATCTCTTTGAGCTAAATCCTTTAATAACCTTCCCAATACCCTATTTGTGTTGCTTCCATCAGGAAGAAGTTTTTTATCGTCTTTGAAAATTTCTTTATTAATATTTGGATTATTTAAAAATATTCTTGAAAAGTTTTCTCCTAATAATTTTTTAATTTCAATATCTGAAACCTTAGTTTGAGGTATTTGCTGATTTTCTTTTTCAATTTGTACATTTAATGCATTCTGAATAACACTATCAATTTGAAACTTCATTTTAACATTTTCATTCCATTTTTGAAATGTGAAGACATCTTTAATTTCACCGAAAAATTTTAGGGCATCATTAGGTCTCCTTATACAAAAACTAATTAATTCTAGTGCTTCAAAAATATTCGATTTTCCAGCGGCATTAGTACCAAAAAAAACCGAAAATGGATTTGGATTATTAATAGATATATCAACAAGAGATTTAAAATTTTTAATAATAATTCTATTTAGAATCATGTCATTACACGTTTAATTACTTTAAATATAATCAAATTTATCAAGCACTGTAATATAGCGACTTAAAATTATCTTATAAAATCTATCGAATTAGTGCAATAAGGATATTATTTTTCTACTCCAAACGTCCTGTCTGTTTTTCAACTTCTTCCAAAATTTCGCAGGACTTAACCACTTCTTTCATTTTTGTATGGTCAGGGTAGAGGGGGCGGTCAACATCCAAATGTTCAACATGTTTTCGAATGACCTTGCGAGCAGTTTCAACACCATCTCCATGTTTGAATTCACGAAAATCAAGTGCTTGTGCCGCTGCTATAAATTCGATTCCTAAAACTCCATAAGCATTATCAAGAATTTGTCCATTCTTAATGGCTGTGTTCATTCCCATCGAAACAAAATCTTCCTGATCTGCAGCCGCTGGTATCGATTGAATTGAAGCAGGCGCTGATAAAATTCTCTGCTCAACAATTAAGCTGTCTGCTGTGTACTGACTCAACATCAATCCAGAAAACATTCCCGCACCTTTTGTGAGAAACTCAGGTAAGCCAACGCTCAATGCCGGATTTAATAGACGATTCAATCTTCTCTCGGAAAGAACGCTAATCATTGTAACTGCTGCACCGACTGAATCCATTGGCAGAGAAACCGGCGTCCCTTGAAAATTAGCGCCTGTTAAAGCGAGTTTTTCTTCCGGTAAAAAGATTGGATTATCACCGACACCATTCAACTCAATTTCGACTTGTTCTTTTGCCCAACGGATAGCATCGTGTGCCGCTCCGATTACTTGCGGAGTAGAACGCATTGAGTAAGCATCTTGGACCTTCGTTTTAATTTTTCCTGTTTGAAGATCACTCCCCTCGATACATTTCAAGATTGCATTTGCACTTCTTACAGCGCCGGAGAATCCTCTCAATTGATGAAGACGAACATCATACGGCTTCAAATTCGCCATTAATGCTTCAAGTGTCATTGCAGCGGCAATTTCAGCTTGCTTTAACCAGCGGTTGATATCGTATAAATGAATTGCACTCATTGCAGTCAGTAAATTCGATCCGTTAATTACCGCCAATCCATCTCTCGCTTTTAAACCGGGAACTTGTATTCCTGTTTTTTCGAATGCGATTTTTCCAGGAAGAACTTCTCCATTGTAATACGCTTCCCCTTCCCCCATCATCAGTAAAGCAATTTGTGACATTGGTGCAAGATCACCGCATGCACCAACAGAACCTTTCTGACAGACAACAGGCGTTACACCTTTATTCAACATTTCAATTAGTGTCAGAGTGATCTCTGGTCTACATCCGGAATGTCCTTTGGCATGAACGTTTACTCTTCCTGCCATTGCGCCGCGTACGTATTCGATTGGTGCAGGATCACCGATTCCGGCAGCGTGATTGTAAATCAAATACTTTTGAAAATCCTTTACCTGCTCATCTGTTAAAACAATTTCTGAAAATTCTCCTATCCCGGTATTCACACCGTACATGATTTCGCGTGCTTGAATTTTTTCCTCGAGCATTTCGCGGCAGACTTTTATTCTTTCCAGTGATTTATTATTCAGTTCGACTTTCTCGCCGTGTCTTGCTATCTGAACAAGCTTTTCAACTGTTAAATCAGAACCTGTTAAAATTATTGGCATATTATCTCCATAGAATTTATTTACAATTAACGATGAACTTCAAAACCACTTCCATCACATTGCAGAGTTTGATATTAATTTTTTGATTTTCATGTAATTCGCTCGCGTTGCCTCAAAAGAAACAGCGATCCTGTCTTCAAAATACTTTGTTTTCACCGACTCGCTCAAATCGTGAATCGAAGAAAGAATTTTTGACTGCGAAAAGTTTATCTCAACGTCTCCCTTCATGATATTGCTGTTCATTATTGCTCCGATCTTTTCGTAAAGCTGGTTTATGTTTACTCCTCTTTCAGCAGAAATGAATACGGAGCCTGGATAGAGATTACTTAATTTATTTATTTGAGAAACGTCGTCCAGTACATCGATCTTATTGAAAACAATTTGAACTTTATCTTTATTAGCTTCTATCTCTTCGAGAGTCTCATCCACAACATTTATCTGTTCTTGATAGTTATGATGACTGGAGTCCACTAAATGTAAAATCAAATCCGCATCGATAATTTCTCTTAAAGTGCTTCGGAATGATGCGATCAAATTATGCGGAAGTTTACGGATAAATCCAACCGTATCGGAAAGCAGAAATGTTGACCCCGATTTTGTTTTAATAGTTCTTGTTGTTGAATCGAGCGTTGCGAAAAGTTTATCCTCGACTAAAACATTTGCGTCGGAAAGAAAATTTAAAAGAGTCGATTTGCCGACATTCGTATATCCAACTAAAACTACTTTAAAAAAATCCGTTCGTTGTTTTCTTTGTGTGTCACGTTGAACATCGATCTCAACGAGTTTTTGTTTTAGCGATAAGATCTTTGTCTTGATAATTCTTCTGTCAGTTTCGATTTGTGTTTCACCCGGTCCTTTAGTTCCGATTCCGCCATACTGTTTCGATAAGTGAGTCCACTGCCGGGTAAGGCGCGGCAGAAAATATTCATATTGTGCCAATTCAACCTGAGTTTTTGCTTCACGGGATTTTGCATGCGATGCGAATATGTCTAATATTACTGCGCTCCTATCGAGCACCTTGCACTTGGCAAGATTTTCCATGTTTCTAACTTGAACGGCACTTAATTCGTGGTCAAAAATTATTGCACTGATTTTATTTTCTTGTACGTAAAGAGAGATTTCTTCTGCTTTCCCTTTTCCAATTAAAAATGCGGCATTAGGTCTACCGACATCTTGAACAAAAACATTTTCAATCACGGCTCCTGCTGTGGTACAAAGTAAATGTAATTCATCAAGATGTTCGTGAACAATCTCCCGAGAAGCTCCGGGAAGAATTGCTCCAACGAGTACAACTTTTTCTAATTGATTCGATTTAATTTCAAGCAAACGGGCTACTCCACCTATCTAAAAAAGTCATATCATTAATTCCAATTCTTCATTCTAAATTCTGCATTCTCCGTAGGAGTCCTTCGGACATCATTCATTAGTCGTTATTATTTCACTCTTTGATGTTCTTGCGATTATCATTTCGGCGGCAAGGCAAAGCAACGTTAAAATTAAAAACAATTTCCAAAGTTCTGTTCCGAATCTCTCTTGTGTGATTGATTCGGTGATGTTATCCGAAACATCAAAGATTTTTGTTTTTGCTTCAGGTGCAATTTTATTAATGAATTCCGTGAAATCGCCCTCGTCTGCTTTTTTAATATAAGATTCCTTTGGATCAATATTTACTGAAATGATTCTTAAAATTTCTCCGTTATCTGTAAGGAAATAATTGCCTGGAATCTCGAGAGCATCAAATTCAACTAAGGTGCTGTTCCCTTTGGAGAATGTCTCTAATATTTTTTCCCGTCCGTCGGGAAAGGCAAGTTTAACCTGTTTACCAATTCTCCGATTAAAGCTGATAGAAAACTTTTTACCTGTCAGAAAGCTCTCATTAACATTTTCAGTTGAAGTTGCGTAAAGAACAAGCCTGTTGATCAACGGGACAAAAATTCCTTTTAGTGCAAGATCGTTCCACGCAGAATTAAGCGCCGATGCAAAAAGAAAAATCTTACCGAGCTGATAATCATGCTCAATTAAAAACGAATTTCCATTTTGAAGATCGATTATTGATTTATCTTTCGTGCCGGCTTTATAGTTGAAAGAATAAAAAATCTTTGGCGATTCGACTTTCATTGAACTTCTATCCTGAAAAATATTTTGCATCACCGGATGAGCAAAATCGATCGAGCCAAATTTGGAATAAGAGTCTTTATTGGCAACCGAACCGCTTACACCCTGCATATCTGTAAAACCAAACCCGGATGTAAAACGATTAAGAGAGATAGGATTAGTAATCTCGCTCGGAAAAATAACTAATCTTCCTCCCCCTTCGGTATAGAGTTTTAACTTTGAAATATCCTGCAACCCGTTTATTCCGTTTAGAATGATGACATCAAATTTTTCAAAATTATGTGAATTTATAAGACTTGAAGCCGCTTGAGTTATTTCTACCCTCGAACTATTTTCATCTTCGATGGTTTGTTCAAGAGCTAATTTCAAAAACATTGATTCGGCGGGTGAATCGGAAGCGAGAAGAACTTTTATTTTTTCAGGGATATAAAAACTTGAATAACGTACATTGTCCTGCAGCAGGTCGTCATCCTCTATTTCAATTTTTACATCAACATGTCCCGCCCTCTCAGACCTTCCGCTAAATTCTGCGATGCGCGTTTCTTCCGAAGGAATATCAATTCCTCTCTGGGCAACCTTCGACTTATTAAAGTAAATACTTGTGCTTAAATCATTTACATTCGATGAACTGTGATTGGTGATCGAAGCAGAAAAGTTTACCGGCTTTTTTAATTCAAAAATCTTATCGTTCGTAATTATTGAATCTACCGAATAATTTATATGCTTATTTTCTCCAATGCTTATAAAATAAACTTTCGAGTTGTCATCAATCAAATTTGAAAGAACCGTTGGATTGCTTTTTAAATTATTCTTTTGAAGATCGCTGATTAAAAATATTTCCCTAGAGAAGTTCCTTGTTAATTCTAAAATTCTAGAAGCCGCGATGAAAGAGGTTTCATAATCATTTGAGACATAAGAAATCTCAGTCCCATCAATCAATTTTTCGGCAAGACTTTTTGAAATCGGCGGATAAAATTCTACCACTGGATTCAAATCAGAAAATTTCAAAAAGTAAATTTCGTCCCCTTCTTGAGTTAAATTTAAAATCTCCTTGCCGGTTCTTTTTGCTTGTTGAATGTAATCGCCTCTCTTATCAGCGAGGGACATGCTCAAAGTATTATCAAACAGAATTATTACAGTTGATTTAACTTGGGATCCAAAACCGGCTAATGAAACGCTTTTAATTGTCGGTCTGGAAAATGCCAGAACTAAAAAGATTATCGCAGCAACTCTTAACGCTAAGAGAATCAATTGCTTGAGTTTTATCTTTCGCATTTTATTCTTCTGCATCTCTTTGAGAAATTGAAGGGTGCTGAACTCAATCACTTTCAGCTTTCGAAGGTTCAAAAGATGAATAATGATCGGTATAGATGCAGCAAGGAGCCCGAGAAGCACGAGAGGATTAAGAAATGTCATTTACGAAAAGTTAAAAACCACTTTTTGCTTTCAAGTTAGTTTTGGATGAAGTTAAAATCAAGGTGAATGTCAAAATGTAATTTGATGAAACTATCATTTTTGGCTATTAATTTGAGAATATGAGAAAAAAATTATAACAGCTTTGAGGATGAAAATCTTCTGAGTTCTAAACCTGCCCGCCACATCTATAGCTCAGAGGCAGGCGGGATTGAATAAAACTAAGGTTAGACTTATATTTGACCTACATTTTTAATCAAATGAGAAGAAAGTAGTTTATTTTTCAGTTATGACATCAAATGAAATAAGAAATCAATTTTTTGAGTTTTTTAGGCAAAAAGATCACAGAATAGTCCCGAGTGCACCGGTTGTACCCTACGACGATCCGACTTTGCTTTTTACAAATGCAGGAATGAATCAATTCAAGGATGTATTTCTTGGAGCGGGTACGCGTGAATATAAACGAGCCGCTGATACGCAAAAATGTATCCGCGTCTCAGGTAAGCATAACGACCTTGAAGAAGTTGGATTCGATACATACCATCACACTTTTTTCGAAATGCTCGGCAACTGGTCGTTCGGTGATTATTATAAAAAAGAAGCGATTCAATGGGCATGGGAATTATTAACAGAAGTCTGGAAGCTTCCGAAAGAAAGACTTTACGCAACAGTATATAATGATGATGATGAAGCATTCAATTACTGGAAGACGGAAACAGATATTAACCCAAACCATATATTAAAATTTGGAGAAAAAGATAATTTTTGGGAAATGGGAGAGACCGGTCCATGCGGACCTTGTTCTGAAATCCACATAAATCTTTCAGACAATCCTGAAGATGCAAGTTTAGTGAACAAAGGCGTTCCCGAGTGCCTTGAGATTTGGAATTTAGTTTTCATCCAGTATAACCGGAGCCGCGACGGAGAACTCGAACCTCTCAAAGAAAAGCATGTTGATACAGGCATGGGCTTCGAAAGAATTGTTGCAGTCCTTCAAGGGAAAAATTCGAACTATGATACCGATATCTTTACTCCGTTAATAAAAAATATCGAGAAGTTTTCTAAAAAGAAATATGAAGGTGAGCAGAATCGAATCGCAATGCGGGTTATCTCAGATCATATTCGAACGTTAGCATTCGCAATTGCCGATGGAGTAATCCCCTCAAATGAAGGGCGCGGATATGTGCTTAGGCGAATACTTCGGCGTGCTTCACGATTCGCAAGAAAACTCGATCTGCATGAACCAATTCTTTACAAACTTATTCCTACACTTGTCGAAACGATGGGAGCTGTTTTCCCGGAAATCAAATCTCACCAAAAACAGGTTGAAGATATTATCAAAGGTGAAGAAGAATCGTTCGGAGAAACTTTAGACCGCGGACTTGAAATATTTGATTCGATCGTTAAGAAACTAAAAAAAGGAAAGCTAACAACTATCAACGGGGAAGATGTTTTCAAGCTGTATGATACTTACGGTTTTCCGTTTGATTTAACAGAATTAATGGCTCGTGAAATTGGTTTTAGAGTGGACAATGTTAAATTCGATTCTCTAATGGAGGAACAAAGAGAAAGGTCCCGCGAAGCGGGTAAATTCACTTCGGCTCCTACTTTGTTGAAATTCTCTGGGAACAAAACCATTGAGAAAAATGAATTTGTTGGATATGATTCGTTTGAATCAAAGTCTTCAGTAATCGCGGCGGCTGACGAATATGTTGTTCTTGATAAGACCCCGTTCTATGCAGAGGCTGGAGGACAAGTTGGAGATACGGGCAAATTAGTTTTCAACGAAGATATAATTAATGTTCTCGACACTCAGCGAGATGGCGAAGTCATTTATCATAAAATTGAAACCATAAATGAAAATATTGCAGGAAATCTTGTTGACGCCCGCATTGATGTGAACCGACGCAGATCTATCATGCGAAATCATTCAGCAACGCACTTGCTTCATAAAGCGCTGCGGGAAATTTTGGGATCGCATGTAAAACAAGCCGGCTCACTTGTTGACCCCGGAAGGTTAAGATTCGATTTTACTCATTTCAAAAAAGTATCAAAGGAAGAACTTAAAGCGGTTGAAATATTGATCAATGAAAAAATACGCGAGGCACTTCAGCTTCAACATCACCGCGATATCCAATTCGAAGAAGCAAAGAAAATGGGAGCGTTGATGTTCTTCGGAGATAAGTACGGCGATAAAGTCAATGTCGTACAATTTGGCGATTATACAATGGAGTTCTGCGGTGGAACGCATGTGAATAACACTTCGGAAATTGGTCTGCTGAAAGTAATTTCCGAATCAAGCATCTCAAGCGGAATCAGAAGAATTGAAGCGGTAACTGGAGAAGGCGTCGAGATGTACATTAGCTCGCAGCTTGAGACAATCGATGGGTTGAACAAAAAGTTTGACGATCTCATAAATGAAAAGAAAAATCTTGAAAAAGAAATTTCACGATTGAAACTAATTGAAAACTTTTCAAAGCTGGAATCGCTTATCATCAACAAAAAAGAGATAGATGGATTTTCTCTTGTATCTGGCATTGTATCCGTGGATGATATTGAGCAGTTGAAAAGCTTGGGAGACGTCATTCGTGAAAAAATCAAAAGCGGAGTGGGGGTTTTGGCATCGTCATTTGATAACAAAGTTACTTTAGTCTGTGTTGTCACCGATGATTTGATAAAAGAGAAAAAATTGAATGCCGGCAAAATCGTCGGTGAGCTTGCAAAGTTAGTCGGTGGTAGTGGCGGCGGAAGACCTCATTTGGCGACAGCCGGAGGGAAAGATGTGAATGGAATCAAAACAGCGTTTGAACAACTTGAGATAATTGTTAAATCTCAATTGATGAGCCTACTCAAAAAAGGATAATTTCAATAAAAATTGTTTTGAAATTGAACTAAAAACGAATCATTAATTTTCAATTTTGACCTTCCACCTACGCTCCGCTTCGGTGGACAGATTTTGATTCGGCTCATTGACGAAATAGTAAAAAGCAAAAAAATCGATTAAATAATAATGCAAACTACGATTTACCAAAAACTACTTAACAGCATCGAGAAAAAAGGAGCCATTCTTTTAATTCTTCTTGATCCTGAGAAAAACTCAATCGAAGACGTATCGCAATTGGTAAAAGCATGCGAAATAGCAGATGCAGATGGCTTTCTTATCGGCGGCAGCTTATTGATGTCCGGACAATTTGATTCTTATATAAGTGAATTAAAAAATCTGACCAAATTGCCTGTCATAATTTTTCCAGGTGGTGTCGAGCAAATCTCACCTACAGCTGATGCAATTTTGTTTTTATCCATCATAAGCGGACGCAATCCGGAAAATTTAATCGGTAAGCATGTAATTGCGGCTCCGTTAATAAAACGAATTGGGATAGAACCGATATCCACCGGCTATATGTTAATTGAGTCTGGCAAAATCACTACTGCTGAATTTATGAGCGGCAGCAAGCCAATTCCACGTCACAAACCTGAAATTGCAGTGGCTCATGCACTCGCAGCAGAATATCTTGGAATGAAATTAATTTATCTTGAAGCTGGAAGTGGAGCAGAGCACACTGTCCCTGAAGAAATGATCTTCGCTGTTTCCAAGTTTTGCTCTTTGCCGGTTATCGTGGGAGGAGGAATACGCGATCCAAAAACAGCACGAAAGAAAGTTGAAGCCGGGGCAAAAATTATTGTAATCGGCAACCACTTCGATGATAAGAATAATCACGAGCAGCTAAAGCAATTTGCCGATGCAGTTCATATCAATTTAAATCAGTCAATCGAGGTTTGAATGAATAAACAAAAGTTTATTGAAGATTCTCTTTTAGAAAGTTCTGAACTTAAAAAAGAAATTCTAAAAAAATGTGAAAGTGAAATAATCAATGCGGTGGATGCAATTACAATAATGTTTAAGAGGGGAAATAAACTTTTACTTATAGGTAATGGTGGAAGCGCAGCAGACTGCCAGCATATCGCAACCGAATTAATGATTAGATTAAGTCATCACATTCAGCGACCGGCTTTGCCTGCCATTGCTCTTACTACGGATACATCAAACTTAACTGCTGGCGGAAATGACATTGGATACGAAAATGTGTTTGCTAGAAATGTTGAAGGATTGGGCAGTGAAGGAGATATTCTTTTAGCAATTTCAACGAGCGGAAATTCACCAAATATTTTAAAAGCAATCGAGAAAGCAAAAAGTAAAAATATTTTTGTGATTGGGCTTTCAGGTGAAACGGGCGGCAAAATGGCAGGTATTTGTGATATAATAATCAAAGTTCCTTCACAGAACATTCAAAGAATTCAAGAAGGACATCTCACCATCGAACATATAATTTGTGAATTGGTTGAAATGGAGCTTTATAGTAATTGAGAATTTAAAATGGAAAATTGAGAGTCTAAATATGTTTGATCAGTTAAACCGAATTGAATTATTGTTTGCAGCTTTTTAATATTCAAAAAAGTGCGATATTCTTAAAACATGTAGTCAATTTTAAGTTGTAAAAATTACAGGAGCAGGAATGAAAAATTCAGAAATAGAACTTTGGGAAAAGCATTATCTTGATTATATGACATTCATGCTCTTACACGATGAATCTAAAATGATAAATGCACTTAATTCTAAAGATGAGATAAAATCTGACTGGATTGATGCTTTTAAAAGAAAATCATGTGATATCGATAGGGGGGCAGAGAGGATATATTACTGGTTATTAAATAATTTAGGAATTCCTAATTCAACTCCAATAGGTTCTGATTTGCTGTACGAAACAAATAATGCTTTTATCCATATTGATGTAAAAACCTCAAGTTTTTATTTTATTGACAAAAAAACTCGAAAGAAAAAGAAAAATTCAAGTGACTTTTGTGGGGTTGTATCAATCGGTCAGAATCAGACATCCTATGAGTACGTTGAAAGAAAAAATCTGCTTGACATATATTATTCAATTGGTTTACGATAAGCTTTCTGATGGCAACCTCAAAATTCTCGCATTAGTGTTAGTTTCGATTCCTAATGGAAAGTTAAAAAATGTTTACAAAAATGATGTATGTGGTGGGAGTAAAAATAAAAATGAAGCCTTCAGATACTACTATAAAAGAAAACCAAAGTTTGAACTTATAAAAGATAAACCTTATAGAATTCAAATTCTATATCTACATCCAGATATTGAAGACAGACCTGAAGAAATATTAGGATTTGATAAAATTGGTAAATAAATAAATGCATAGAATAATTAATGCTGATGTATATGCTGGATTAAAATCAATTGAGGATGGATCAATAGATATAGCTGTAACATCTCCACCATACTGGGGACAAAGGGATTATGAATTTGAGGGTCAAATCGGGATAGAGGGTTCCTTTACCGAATACATTGAAAAGCTTGTATCAATATTTAATGTTTTACAAAAAAAACTTAAATCACGCGGTGTATTTTATCTAAATATTGGTGATAAATATTTATCAAAATATGGAAATAGCTCTTTAGGACTGATTCCATATAAATTAGCGTATCAGATGACACGGTTTGGATGGCATCTCTGCGATATAATTATTTGGTATAAGCCGAATCATATGCCATCAAGTATTTCAAATCGATTTAGCACGACTTATGAACCTATATTCG